>DRZW01000103.1 GCA_011380105.1 Halothiobacillaceae bacterium | reverse complement strand
CGCATCGCTGAGCTTTTGACGATCACCTATCGACAACCCCGCCAACAGGGCAGCGCCATCCGGTTTATCAGTCGCACCAGGACTTTCCAGTAATGCCTGCTCTAACCTTCGAGCCAGATAATCACGCCCGCGATCCACTAAGGCCATTACCCCGTCACCGGCACCCAAAACCGTGAGCGTATCTTCATGCAGATAACCAGTTGCGATAATTTGGTGTCGAAACAGCCAGCGCGGATAATCAAACCCGCCGGGGTTCGCAAGGCCGTGGTTCGGTCGTAGTCGCAGCGTTGCTGCTATCTGCATCCCGGATTTAAGATCCGTTGTTGGATGATACAACGACACCCGCAGTAAACCCGCCGCTGGCGGGCACGATTCAACATTCGGCTTTACAGGCTCGATGCGCTCGGGCTTTAAATTAAAGCGTAACCGATCCGATTTAACGTCAACCAAGCCGGTGATGGTGCCAACTACCTGACAGTCAACCCGATCATCCAGCACCGCAACGTTCTGCACACGATCGGCAACCTGCCATAAACCCCAAAGCAATCCCAGCACAAATGCGGCCAACATCGAAACCCAGCGATTGGCAGCAAAAAATGTGCCCGCGATAACAAACACCGCTAATAAGCCTAGTAACCATACCGGCGCGACTGTGATCCATTTACTGGGCATGGACAATAAGGTAATCCACCAGCTTTGCTGGCTAACCACATCCGCACGGGGAATCCAAGGCAGGAACCAAGCTGATAAATAGCCCACCACCAGGGCAACTACGAGCAAACGAACAGAATGCAAAATGACATTGGGCATAAAGTTGCTCTTCCCTGAACATCCAGCCAAGCCAAAAAAACCCCAAGCCTGATAAACTGAGTATGAGCAATAAGCGCAATTACTGCACCACCCGGCTGCAAACCCCCATTTAGTTTGGGTAAATCCCTGTTATCTTATTTACGCTGCAACTATTTGCAAACCACCTAAAAAACCACTATCAACACACATTTGCTAGTACCCAAATCCGATTATTTTTTTAGGGTGTATAGATAAGCTTACAGGAGCCTGTCATGAATCAGATCAGCGCTGTTCATTGCGTGCCGGTGTTTTCCGATAACTATGTGTGGATTATCGAAGGTGAGAATGGCCATTGTGCGATTGTTGATCTTGGTGAGGCAGAGCCGGTGTTAGCGGCTATAAAAACGAAAAACCTAAAACCGCAAGCGGTTTTGCTAACACATCATCATCAAGACCACATTCAGGGGCTGGATTCCTTTTTGCGCAGCCATACCGTACCGGTATTTGGCCATGCTGATTTGCAATCACAGGGCGTGGATCACCCTCTGACTGAAAATGACCAATTTAGCATCGATCAGATCGCCGGATTTTCGGTATTAGAAACACCGGGGCATACGCAGGATCACTTATGTTTTTATAACGATTCGGTCTTATTTTGCGGCGACACCCTATTTACCTTGGGCTGCGGGCGGTTATTTGAAGGCAGCGCCGAGCAGATGCAACAATCGATGAATAAGCTAAAACAACTGCCGGATGATTTAACCATGTATTGCGGGCATGAATACACGGAAGACAGCCTAAAATTCGCCCTACACTGCGACCCGGAAAACCAAACGTTGATCCGACGCGCGAAGGAAATCAAACAACGACGCGCCCAAGGCGAGCAAACTGCCAGCGCAAACCTAGGCTTAGAGAAGCTAACCAATCCATTTCTCCGGGTAGGCGATCCGGTAATCCGCACCGCGATTGAAGCATATGTAGGCCACCGCATTGAGAATGACACAGAAGCTTTCGCACAATTACGCCACTGGAAAGATGACTTTGATGGCTTAAAACGCTTGCCAGACTAATTGGCGCTTGGTGCTGGCTCATCAGCGGTTTAGAATACCGTTTTTTTATTTTATTGGGCATTGATCTGAGCAGATTAGACCGCCTATCTCAACAACCGGCCGCGCTATGACCCAAGACAGTAATAAGGTTTTACAGCAACCGTTTGGAAAAATGATGTTCCGGTTGACCGCCATTGCTGCGGCCATCTTGTTTATTACCGGTTGCGCTACGATGGAACCGCGTTCGGGCAAACAGTCGCAAGTAGATGGGTTGATCGACGACGATGTCCTCACCGCGATTGATCAAAAACAACCGCATGGCAAGCAATGGACCCAGACGGATAATCTCTGGCATTACATTGCCGCACAAATGAATCTACCCCCCGAACAGCACCCGCGTATCACAGCCGAACGGGAGCGTTACCTCAAACACCCTGAGTATTTAGAACAGATCAGCAAACGTGCTGAGCCTTATTTATACCTGATTGTTCAGGAATTGGAGCAGCGCGATCTCCCCATAGAATTGGTTTTTGTTCCCTTTGTAGAAAGCGCATTTCTCCCAAATGCGCTATCGAGCAGCTCTGCTGCGGGCATCTGGCAGTTTATCCCGTCCACCGGCAATTATTTCGGCTTAGAAAATTCACACTGGTATGATGCGCGACGCGACATTGTCCAATCCACCCAGGCTGCTGCGAATTATTTTCAAATCCTGCATGGCATCTTTGGCGATGATTGGCCGATTGTGATCGGGGCTTATAACAGCGGCGAAGGGACTATGCAGCGGGCGATTAAATACAACGAGAGCCGCGGTTTGGATACCGATTTCTGGAGCTTGGATCAGCTTCCCCGAGAAACCCAGTATTATTCTGCCCGGGTATATGCTTTGGCCGAAATTTTCAGTCAACCAGAAAAATACGGCATAAACCCGCATCCCATCAAGATGCGCCCGGTTGTTACCCAACTGGTGCTCGATGAGTCCGTGAATTTGCTTCAGTTAGCCAAACTAACCGGGATTGACCAGAATGAACTCTATCGTCTCAACCCCGGCTTTAATCGTGGCATTTCCGGTCCTGATGCGCGGCATTTGCTGATCCCTAAAGAAATGAAGGCTCGGTTTGATGCGGCCACCATCAGTGCAGCGCGCGAGCCGGCACACGAGTGGAAACGCTACACCATAGCCAACGGCGACAGCTTTCATCGGATCGCTCGTCGATACGGTAGCTCCGTAACTGAGCTGTTAACTATCAACCGCCGTGAATCAGCCGTGGCCCGCCCTGGTGAGGTCATTTTAGTACCAGCAGGTCGAGTTGATATTGCTGCCATTTCGGAAAATGCACGCACCCATACGGTCAGATCTGGTGAATCACTCTGGAGCATCGCCCGGCAATATAATGTCACTGTTACCGATTTGCAGAACTTAAATGCACTAACCGATAACGACATCATCCGCCCCGGTGACGAGCTGATCATCGCTTTAGGCCCAGAACCGGCAGAGTCAGACGAAAACTTTCATTACATAATTGTTCAGCCCGGCGACACTCTCTGGCACTTGGCGCGACGCTATTCCACCAGCGTCGATGAACTGCTATCCATTAACGGCCTTTCAGCCGATCACATCTTGCAACCCGGCCAGCAACTTATTATCGCTAGCCGATAGTATCCAGAGTAATTGATTTCTCGACCTTAAAAGCTCAACTAAACCACATAAAATACGCCGCTGGTTAATAAAATGTCTTTAATAAACCAGCAGCGTTACGATGGGCGCGGTTTCGATCCATTAGCATCGCCCTTAACCTAAAAAACAGATAAGCTTTCTATTAATGCATCGCTAGGTTAAGCCACCTAAAGGTATTATGACGAGCCTGTTCGGCTATCTCCTCTGGGGCACAACCGCGTAACGCGGCAATCATTTCAGCGATATGGCGAACCCGCATGGGATTATTT
>DRZW01000041.1 GCA_011380105.1 Halothiobacillaceae bacterium | reverse complement strand
CTCCCACAGCCAAACAACAACCTACCGTGGGAGCCCAATTCTGGGTGAGGTTGAAACGCTTCCGTGGGAGCCTAGGTTATTCTAGGCGAGCAGATCTAGTTGGAATGCACGCAGAATAACCTGCGCGTCTGGGGATTTGGCAGATTCTGTGGGAGCTGAGGTTGCACCAAAGCGGCTGCAATTAAAACAAAACCTTTGTGGGAGCCCAGATTCTGGGCGACAAAACCCCAATGCCCCAAACAAACCACTGTGGGAGCCCAGATTCTGGGCGACTTTGCACTGGCTGAAATTAGCGCGCAGGATCTGCGCGCCCACGGTGGTTGGGTATGTTTGGGATTATGCGCGCCGGTGACAGGCGCATTAACGCCCGGCGCGAATCAGGCCGCCAAGCCCGCGGGCTTCTAGAGCGGCGGTCAGCAGTGCGCGAACATCGCTGGCGCGTTCGCATTCTAGTGCTTGTTTTAGTAAATCCTCGGCGTCTGATTGGGTGATGTTGCGAATCACCCATTTAATCCGGGGCAGGGAGCCTGCGCTCATGGACAGGGAGTCGGTTTTTAGTCCTAGCAGCAGTACGGCGCCGAGTGGGTCGCCGGCAAGCTCCCCGCAGACGGCGACTTCACATTGTTGGTTGGCCGCATCGCGGTGCACATTGGCAATCGCCTGAATAACGGCAGGATGCAGCGCATCATAACGCGAGGCGACACGTTCGTTGTTGCGGTCAATCGCAAGCAGGTATTGGGTCAGGTCATTGGTGCCGATGGATATAAAATCACAACGGGCGGCTAGGTTTTTGGTTTGATATACCGCGGCGGGGACTTCAATCATCGCGCCGATGCGGGGTGGGGCGACAAAGCCAATTTCTTCGCTGACCTCTTCTAATGCTTGGTGGATAAAGCCTTTGGCCTGTTCTAGCTCATCAACAGCGCTGATCATCGGCAGGAGAATATGCAGGTTGTTTAAGCCTTTCGAGGCTTTGAGCATGGCACGCAGTTGGGTTAAGAAGATTTCGGGGTGATCGAGCACCAGCCGAATACCGCGCCAGCCTAGAAAGGGGTTGTCTTCGCGGATCGGAAAGTATGACAGCGGTTTGTCGCCGCCCACATCGAGGGTGCGCAGCACCACAGGCTTATCGTGAAACGTTTCTAAGGCTTCGCGGTAGATGCGGGTTTGTTCTTCCTCACTAGGAAACTGGGTGCGGATCTGAAACGGTACTTCGGTGCGGTATAAGCCAATGCCTTCAGCGCCGACCGTTTGTGATGGTGCCATGTCCGATAATAGCCCGATGTTGACGTGCATGGCCATGTCCACGCCATCCAGGGTGCGGGCGGGTTTATCCCGCAGTCCGGCTAACTCTTCGGTGAGTTCGGCCTCCTCTTCGACCAGTCGGGTGAGCTCTTCACGCAGTGAGCCACGCGGACTGACGGTGACGATGCCGCGATAGCCGTCAACCACCACCTCTTTATGACTTAACCGGTTCAGCGGTAGGTCGGCCACGCCCATGGCTGCCGGGATGCCCAGTGCGCGAGCTAAAATCGCCAAATGCGAGGAGCCCGAGCCGGTGGTGGAAACCACGCCGACTAGTTTTTCGGTGGGGATTTCGGCAAAATGCGAGGCGGAGAGATCGCGGCCAACTAAGACGATGTTTTCAGGCCATTGTTGATCTTCGGCTTTTTCTGCGCGCAGTTTGTGCAAAATGCGGGTGCCAAGATCGCGGATATCTTGAGCGCGCTCGCTTAAATAGGCATCGCTCATTTGTTCAAATACCGCGGCATGTTCGGCGACGGCATCGCGCAGGGCGGCCTGTGCCCATTGGCCTTGTTCGATGCGTTGCTCAATCGAGCGCACAAAGGAGCCGGCTTTGAGCATCATAATAAAGGCATCGAACAGGAGGTTTTCATCCTGGCTGCCGGTAATGCCGGCAAAATCGTTTTTTAGCTGTTCGAATTCATCGCGCACCGCGTTAATAGCCGTGTGCAGCGCATCTTTCTCAGCGGAAATATCGTTTACCGGTTGGTCAATGACCGATTCCAGCGAAAGACCGCTGTCTAGCACCACTGCGGTACCAAACACCACCCCCGGTGAGCCGGGTAAACCGCGGGCGGAGAAGGCTAATTCCAAATCAGATTGATCAACAGTTTGATCAAACTCACCGCTGGCTCTGGCGTGGCGGATGGCAGAGGCAAGCTGGGTGGCTAGGGTGACCACAAACGATTCTTGGTCATCGGAAAAACGGCGGCACTCGCGGGTTTGCACCACCAGCACACCAAGCACTTCACCGCGGTGAATAATGGGCACGCCCAAAAAACCAAAATACGGCTCTTCACCAATGTTGTCTACAAACTTAAATGCCGGGTGTAAGGCAGCATTTTCGAGATTGATTAGTTCCGCCCGCCGCGCCACCAACCCGACTAAGCCTTCTTCCAGGCCAAAATGAACCTGACCGACCATATCCGGATTTAAGCCTTCGGTGGCTTGCAAGATGAGTGTCGGTTCAGTAAGGCCGTGTTCATCGGTTTGCTCGGCTAGCACATAAACCGAGCAGACCGAGACATCCAGCACCGAGCGCACTCGTTGGGCGATTATATCCAGCGCGGTGCGAAGATCGGGGGATTTTGAAACTTCGGTGACAATTTTGCGCAGTTCATCGAGCATCAGCGGGCTTCTCTTGGCTCAGGCAGGTTGAGGTCGGTTTGCAGCTCGTCCGGGCATTCGGGCGGTACATTGGGGGCGAATGGGGCCAGTTGGCTTAACGCTTGAAAATAGACCAGCCGTTTAAAATAGATGACTTCAGGTAATACCGACCAAAATGGGCGCCAATCCCAGCCGTCAAATTCGGGCTTGTGGGTGGCGTTGAGGTTGAAGGCTGATTCATCGCTGCGCAGGCGGAGTAAAAACCATTTCTGCTTTTGACCAACGCAAACCGGATGACTATTGCGACGCACCATATTGCGCGGCAGGCGGTAACGCAACCAGCCCTGCGTCCAGCCGGTAACCGCGACATCATGCGGGGACAAACCCACCTCTTCAAACAGTTCGCGGTACATGGCCTGTAAGGGACGCTCGCGGGCATCAATGCCACCTTGGGGAAATTGCCACGAGCGGTGCCCACGGCGCTTGCCCCAGAACACCTCGCCGTGTTGATTGCAGATAATAATGCCGACATTGGGCCGGAATCCGTTACGATCTATCACGTTATATCCGGATACAGTAAAAGGTTGATCGCCAGTGACAGCGTTTATGGCTGCCAGGAAAATATGTTCGTTATTGCTCGGAATTAACCATAATTGTAATGATTTTTTCATAAAACCAAATGCAAACAAAGGCAAATAGATTGGTTTTGCTTAAAAGCGAGGGTGCTATATGAGCGCCAAGGCCGCTGTGAGCGCTTGAAAAGCGTTGTGAATGGGGGCGCTATGCGCTCAGATAACACCGGGTTTTCCTGCGCTTTCTTCAAGAGCGTGGTGCGAGCTATCTGCATATCGGCTAGCTATCTGCCTGCTCATCGGTGGGCAAAAACGTTAAACTCTCTAGGTGTGCTGTAAAGTTGGTTAAAAGACCCGGAGTCATATATGTATCAACGTACCTTCCCTGCTTATCGTGCCCGTCGGATGCGCCGTGATGCGTTTTCCCGGCGAATGATCCAAGAGCACACCATCACCCCGGCTGATTTAATCTGGCCGGTTTTTGTGCTGCCCGATGCCAGGGGTCAGCAACCGGTTGACTCCATGCCCGGTGTATTTCGTTTAGGCATAGAGCCGCTGCTAAAACAGGCCGAAGAGGCGTTATCGTT
>DRZW01000209.1 GCA_011380105.1 Halothiobacillaceae bacterium | reverse complement strand
GCCTGGGGGAGTATGACGGTAATCACATCAGGGGAGTTGGTGGTTTCGACGGGGCTTGCTGGCGCAACCTCAGGCGATGAGGACGGCCTAGCCTGCGGCTTATGGTCAGCAGCTTCGGGCAAAGCATCCGCAGCAGGTTTTGGATTTTCCGGCTGCTCTGGCTGCAGAGCGTAAGGCGGATAGGTTTTAGGAGTAAAGGTTTGTATGCCCAACCAATGCAGATACGCCGCGCTTTGCAGCGTATCTAAATTATGTCCTGTCGATGTGTTCATACAATTTCTTCAGACATCGCCCATCTGCGGATGGGCACGCTTGGGTGGGTGTTCCAGTCGCTCTACCGCATTAAGATAGGCGCGCGCCGAGGCGATGACAATATCGACATCGGCCCCCTGCCCGGTAACAATACGGCCACCGCGTTCTAAGCGCACATTCACCTCGCCTTGAGCATCGGTACCGCTGGTGATGTTATTGACAGAATACAACTGCAAATTGGCATTGCTGTTAACCATTTTTTCAATCGCAGCTAAGGCTGCATCCACCGGCCCGGCACCAGTGGCCTTAGCGGACTGTTCATGGCCGTGCACCGAAATTACCACCGTCGCCTCGGGCGTCTCGCCGGTTTCCGAGCAAACTTTAAGTGATACCAGTCGGTAGGCCTCGATCTGATCTTCATAGACCTCCGAGACCAGCGCTTGGATATCCTCATCGAAGATTTCGCGTTTTTTATCCGCCAGCTCTTTAAAGCGGCGGAAAGCATCATTCAGTGCCTCTTCGCTTTCAAGTTCAATCCCTAGCTCCACCAAGCGCGTTCTAAACGCATTGCGACCGGAGAGCTTACCCAGTGATAAGCGGTTGGTTGACCAGCCAACATCCTCGGCTCGCATGATTTCGTAGGTTTCCCGGTGTTTAAGGACACCATCCTGATGAATGCCGGATTCATGGGCAAAGGCATTGGCACCGACAATCGCTTTATTAGGCTGAACCGGATAGCCGGTGATGGTGGATACCAGCTTGGATGTCGGCACGATCTGAGTGGCATCGATGCCAGTTTCCACACCATAGATGTCCGAGCGGGTGCGGGTGGCCATGACGACTTCTTCTAACGCGGCATTACCAGCACGCTCGCCTAAGCCATTGATGGTGCATTCAACCTGACGAAAGCCGGAGCGAACAGCTGCCAGTGAGTTAGCCACAGCCAGACCTAGGTCATTATGGCAATGGGTAGACCAGACTACCTCATCGCTGCCTTCAACTCGCTCAATCAAGGTTGCCATCTGCTCGCCCCACTGCCCTGGTGTGGCATAACCCACCGTATCCGGGACGTTTAGGGTGGTGGCGCCGGCGCGAATGGCGGCCTCAAAGATGCGCACCAGAAAATCCATTTCCGAACGAACCGCATCTTCGGCTGAGAACTCGACATCATCAGTGTATTCCAGCGCTATCCGTATGGCTTTTTCTGCGCGCGCCACCACCTCATCCGGGCTCATACGCAGCTTTTTCTCCATATGGATTGGGCTGGTGGCAATAAAGGTATGGATACGGCGACTCGGCGCGGCTGAAATAGCCTCACCGGCGCGACGGACATCTTTTTCTCCAGCACGGGCCAATGAGCAAACAGTAGAATGCTTAATCACCCGGGCGATCTCGGAGATGGCGTTAAAATCGCCTTCACTAGCTGCAGCAAACCCCGCCTCGATGACATCCACGCCGAGACGTTCTAGCTGACGGGCGATACGCAGTTTTTCATCCCGGGTCATTGATGCACCGGGGCTTTGCTCGCCGTCGCGCAGCGTGGTGTCAAAAATAATTAAGCGATTGGAATTGCTCATTGTCTCTACCTAGTGCCTTTAACTAACCGCAGGTATCCCACCTGCTTTATTTTATCCAACGTGAATATCGACTGGCTAATTTATCAATCAGCGCCACGCGCCATCCATTTGCGCACCCGACTGTATCCAATCCAGAGGGGCGCTGAAAGCCCATAGGCTAAGGCTAACAACCAGACGGTCAGCGCTAAATCTCTTAACAGGATGACAAAGATCACGATAAATATCGGGATGCTGAGAAAGGATACCCGTAAACGCGGACTGAATGATTTAAAGCTGTAATACGGCAGGCTCGATACCATCAAAAGCCCGGTGGTAACGGTAATCAGCCAGACCCAGCCGGTATGTTCATAAAATGCAATGCTATGGGATTCAAAGACCCAGACCATACCCATCAGTACGGAGGACGCCGCGGGCGAGGCCAAGCCGACAAAATAATTTTTATCGACCGTTTCCACCTGCATATTAAACCGCGCTAAACGGATGGCGGCCGCTGCAACAAATACGAACGCACCGAGCATACCCCAGCGGTCATCCATGCCGTGCAGGCTCCATAAATAGAGCACCAATGCCGGCGCCACTCCGAAGGAGATTACATCGGCCAGTGAATCATATTGTACGCCGAAATCAGACTGGGTATTGGTCATACGGGCAACCCGCCCATCTATGCCATCTAAAATCATGGCAACGAAAACCGCCAGTGCTGCGCCCTGAAACTCGCCGGCTATCGCCTGGATGATCGCGAAAAAACCGGCGAACAAAGCGCCGGTTGTAAATAGGTTGGGCAGCAGGTAAATCGCCTTGCGACGACGACTCGGTTTGTGCTGCATCTGCTCTGGTTCTTCTCGGTCCATTACCTGCCCCCTATTGGTGCTATACCTGCCCCGACGGGAAAGCCACCGGGGCATTAGCAAACTTAATTGCGGGATTTATCCACGATCTTGTTCGCTGAAATCCACGGCATCATAGCACGTAGACGCTCGCCGACCTGTTCGATCGGGTGTTCGGCGTTCTTGCGGCGACGCGCTGTCATGGAAGGATAGTTCAATGCCCCTTCGTTAATAAACTGCTTGGCATATTCACCATTCTGGATGTTTTCCAGCGCCTCGCGCATCGCACGGCGGGATTCTTCATTGATCACACGCGGGCCGGTTACATACTCGCCATACTCCGCATTGTTGGAGATCGAGTAGTTCATATTGGCAATGCCGCCTTCGTACATCAAGTCAACAATCAATTTGAGCTCGTGCAGACACTCAAAGTAGGCCATTTCTTCGGGATAACCCGCGTCTACCAGCGTTTCAAAGCCGGCACGCACCAACTCAACGGTACCACCGCATAGCACTGCCTGCTCACCGAACAGGTCTGTTTCGGTCTCATCTTTAAAGGTGGTTTCGATAATACCGGTACGACCCCCACCTATGGCTGAAGCATAAGATAATGCGGTCTGTTTGGCTTTTCCGCTAGCATCTTGATGGATGGCGATCAAATCTGGAATGCCACCGCCGCGCTCAAATTCAGAACGCACGGTATGGCCCGGCGCTTTGGGTGCAATCATAATCACATCCAAATCAGCACGGGGCGTTACTTGGTTATAAAGCACGGAAAAACCATGGGCGAACGCCAGTGTCGCACCCTGTTTCAGATTGGGTTCAATCTGATCACGATAAATGGCGGCATGGTTTTCATCCGGTGCAAGCACCATAACCAAATCGGCGGCAGCGGTAGCCTGTTCGATGGTATCGACTTTCAGACCTTCAGCCTCGGCCTTTTTAACTGAGCTGGAGCCGGCACGAAGACCGATGGTGACGGTAACGCCAGAGTCTTTTAGGTTCAGGGCGTGGGCATGGCCTTGTGATCCATAGCCGATGATCGCGACTTTCTTAGATTGGATCAGCGACAAGTCACAATCTTTGTCGTAATAAACCTGCATGGTTTTCTCCATTAAATTTGCTTAAGTGTGATTC
>DRZW01000078.1 GCA_011380105.1 Halothiobacillaceae bacterium | reverse complement strand
TGATATGCGAACGCTGATTGTGCGCCCCGTAGTCCGATATTTCCTTTGAACAGGGGCAGAGGCTGGTCACCGGCACCAACACAGTAATACGGGTATTCTTCTGCCCGTTGATATCTACTTCGCCCCGCAGAGTAACTTCATAGTCCATCAAGGCCGCCTGCCCGGAGACGGGGGCAGGTTTGCTGATAAAATACGGAAAGCAAAATTCGGCCACGCCACTTTTGGCATCAAGACGTTCGAGCATAGCATCAACCCAGTCAGGCAGCGTCGCTAGTGAGAGCTGTAACGTTTGTTCATTTAACATCGCTACAAATCGCGACATATGGGTGCCTTTGCGTTCGGCAGGCAAACCGACGGTAAGCATGCACTCGGCGATAGTATTTGTGTGGTTTTCCGCATCGATAAAGGTCAAAGGGTGCTTTAACGCCTTAATACCCACCTGATCAATACGCTGTTCGCGGGAGTCATGGCTAGATTGCACGTCGGGCATGGCGATGTTGTTCATGATTATCCTTCTGGCTTTTCAAACGGCGATCTTATGGCCGGGTTTGGAAAATTAGGTATTTAGTTGTTAGCGAGTGGTTAAGGCTAGTTTAGCCTATTGGCTCAAAGCGCACCGCTGAGCGGTCATTTTCCCAGGTAGTCACCGCGCTGATATGGTAATCATCGCAGTCAAAATGCTGGCTTAGCTGCTGGTAGAAATATGCTGCGATGCATTCCGCAGTGGGGTTTTGCTGGTCGAACGGGGCCAGCTCATTGAGATAGCGGTGGTCGAGGCGCTTGGCAACCGCGCGCGCTTGTTTTTTGATTTCCCGGAAGTCGAGCACCATGCCCACCTTATCCAAGCGATTACCGGTGACCTCCACCACGATTTTCCAGTTATGACCATGCAGCCGGGCGCAATTGCCCTCGTAGCCGTGTAACTGATGGGCGGCGGCAAATTCAATCTCGGTGCTAAGACGGTAGCGACCAACAACCGTTATCGGGGCGGTTTCACTCATGAGGAGACCTGCTGAAAAATGGCATAGATATTAGCGACAAGTGTGTCGAAATCAAGTTCGCAATCAGCACGGGCTTCAACCCGACTGCCGTGCTCAATAAAGGCATCAATAATCCCCCACAGCCGGATGCGTTTGCTCAGTTGCGCGCCTGCGTTAAATTGTGCGCTGATTTGCGCCCCAATGCCCCCGGCAGTCGCACCCTCTTCAATGATGATCGTTTGGGCATGTTGGCTGATCAGCGGGTTAATAGCCGCCTGATTAAACGGCTTTACCTGTAGAAGGCTTACCAATGTAATATCGGGTAATTCCGCCGTGCTTAATTCTGCAGCCAGCGAGCCTATGGCAATAACCAAGACGCTGCGTTCAGGATTAGATGCTGAATTTATAATACGCGGCCTGTCAAGTGAGTCAGGCATGGGTGCATCGATGGTCAGACAGCGGTCTTTGGGGTAACGGATTAAGATCGGGCCGGTGGGTTGGGCTTGAGCTGCGTATTGATAGCCGGTATCCATGGCTGCCTTGAGCTCGGTGGTATCAGCCGGTGCGAGCAGTGTGATATTCGGAATACTTGCTGCCATGGCTAGATCAAACGAGCCTGCATGAGTGGCACCATCGGCGCCGGTTAATCCCGCTCGGTCCACGAGCAATACCACTGGTAATTTTTGGATCGCCAGATCATGGATGAGCTGATCAAAAGCGCGTTGTAAAAAGGTTGAGTAGATTGCAACAAAGGTCGGAATGCCTGCAGCCGCCAGCCCCCCGGCCAAGGTTAGTGCGTGTTGTTCTGCGATACCGACATCAATCAATTGCTCGGGAAAGCGTTTATAAAAGGCTTTTAAACCGGAGCCTTCAATCATCGCCGGGGTGATTACGGTTAACTCAGGGTCATTAGCAGCATAATGGCAAAGTTGTTCACCCACGGCCTGAGTAAATGAAACCATCGGCTCCGGACGGGAGGTTGTGCTTTGGCTGAGGCTGTTTTTAGCCACGCCATGAAACCCTACCGGATCGGCTTCTGCAACCGAGAGCCCTTTGCCTTTTTGAGTGGCGACATGCAACACCACCGGCCCCGACATTTGGCGGATGTTTTCCAGTGTGCTCAGTAACTCGGGGAGATCATGGCCATCAACCGGGCCAAAGTAGCGCAGTCCCAAGGATTCAAACAGGGTGGGCATAGCCAGCATCTGCTGTAAGCCTTCCCGGACGCCTTGGCGGGATTGGGCAAATATCGCGCCGAGTTCACCGCTCTGGGCAAATAACGCCGAGCCGGTCTGGCGCAACCGCTCAACTACCGGGTTGGTGCGCAGTCGGGTTAAGTGACGTGCCAATGCGCCCACATTCGGGGAAATGCTCATTTCATTGTCATTAATGATCACCAGCAGATTGGCTTGCGTCTCTCCGGCGTGGTTGAGTGCCTCAAAGGCCTGACCGGCGGTTAATGCGCCATCGCCAATCACCGCGATATGCCGTCGGGTACTCTGTGGGCCGCAGCGACGCAGGTCAGCTAGGGCAAAGCCTAAGGCGGCACTGATCGAGGTGCTGGAGTGGCCAGCCCCGAAGGGGTCATATTCGCTTTCAGACCGGCGGGTAAAACCGCAGGGGCCGCCGCGCTGGCGGACATTATCCATCGCGTGTAAACGGCCGGTGAGCATTTTATGAATATAAGCCTGGTGGCCAACATCCCAGATCAGAATATCATCTGGCGTGTTAAATACCCGGTGTAGCGCCAGGGTCAACTCCACCACGCCTAAATTGGCAGAGAGATGCCCGCCGGTTTGATCAACCAATTTGACCAACCGTGCCCGCAACTCGGCGGCTAGCTCTTCAAGCATGCGCGGTGAGAATGCCTTTAAGTCGGCAGGCTGATCAATCAGCGATAACCATTGGGTTGAGGGTGGGTTACGCGCGGGCATGGGCATTTACCTTGGCAGTAAGATCATCAACGGTGGCTTGACCGCGCTATTCTGGGTGCATGATCACAAATAGTCAGCGAGGCCGTTGGGTAATAAAATCCAGACACAAAGCCAGTGCTTCGGTTGCCACTCCTTGCCGGGATAGCTGACTTAATACCGCATGAGCCTGTTCGGCGGTCTGTTGAAGGTGCTCTTGAGCTTGGGTTAAGCCCAGCAGGGTTACATATGAGCATTTTTCAGCCTTTGCATCCTTACCAGCGGTTTTGCCCAACATCTCTGTGCTGCCCGTTGCATCGAGGATGTCATCCTGTATCTGAAAAGCGCGTCCGGCCAGCAGGCCAAAGCGCTGTAGCTCTGCTAACTGCCTTGCATTGGCAAGGGCCCAATGAGCGCCGAGCATTAAGCTTGCAACGATCAGTGCGCCGGTTTTGCGATCATGCATGGCTGATAAGTCATCGAGCGTGGTTTTGGTTTGTCCTTCCATGGCTAAATCCAACGCCTGCCCGCCGACCATGCCGTCAATGCCGGCGCTGTCGGCCAGCACGCTGCTCCAGGTTGTTTTTAGGCTATCTGTTACCGTTGCATGGTTCAGCGTGGCAAACGCCATACTTTGCAGGGCATCACCGGTGAGCACAGCGGTGGCCTGATCAAACGCACAGTGCAATGTTGGGCGGCCATGACGAATGGCATCATCGTCCATGCAAGGTAGATCATCGTGAACCAGTGAGTAAAGATGAATTAGCTCGACGCTAAGCCCGGCTGGTAATAATGTTTGCCATTGCTCGTCTGCCAGCGAAGGCCAGGGTTGCTGTTTAATGGCACCGGCTGCTAGATATACCAGTGCCGGGCGCAGGCGCTTGCCTCGTCCGGCCAGTGTGTAGGCC
>DRZW01000106.1 GCA_011380105.1 Halothiobacillaceae bacterium | reverse complement strand
GGTGCATCGCCTCGATCAGATGGGCATTCGTCTCACGCATCTTGATCTCGGTGGCGGGCTGGGCATTAACTACACCGATGAAACCCCACCGAGCGCGGCTGATTGGATCAGTGCGCTGCGCGAGGTGATTGATGCCGACCCTCTTGGCAGCCAACTGCCGATCTGGATTGAACCGGGGCGGTTTATCGCAGGACCCGCCGGGGTATTGCTCACCCAAACGCTGTACACCAAGCCCACCGAGCACAAATCGTTTGCGATTGTTGATGCCGCGATGAACGATTTAATGCGCCCGGCTTTATATCAAAGCAAGATGAGCATTGTGCCCACCGCACCGGCTAAGGGGGAACAACGGGTCTGGGATATTGTCGGGCCGGTTTGCGAAACAGGCGATTTTATTGGCAAAAACCGCCATCTAGCCATCGAGCCCGGAACGATATTTGCCGTGCTTGGTGCCGGTGCCTATGGCTTTAGCATGGCCTCTAACTACAATTCACGGCCCCGTCCAGTTGAGCTTTTGGTTGACGGCGAACAGGTACAGATCATCCGTGAGCGGGAAACGCTGGAATCACTCTGGCAGTTCGAGCGGATTCTCTAGGCATGCCAAGTCAGGCATGCATCGCGCGTTGCTGCGGGTAATAAAAGGCCGATAGCAGAGCAAACAGCTCGCGATCAAATTCCACCACCCGCTCAGGCTCGGTAAAGAAGGTTTCACTGAGCACCGCGAAAAACTCCGCCGGGCTGGTGGCCGCATAAGGGTCGATGAGCAGCGGTTGCTGGCTGTTAACTTCGGCATTTAACCGAGCAAAAGCCTGCTCAAACACGGTTGTCCATCGCCGGGGGTCAATATGCGCCCCCAAAGGCGGGAAACCATTCTCTGCCCCGTTTGCGCCATCGATGAAGTGGGCAATTTCATGGATGATCACCTGACCACCAAAGGGGTGGTCAGCTCGGATCACATCGGCCCAGGAAAGCACTAATGTGCCATTCTCCCAGGCCTCACCAGCGCGCCAGTCCTCAAGCACGTGCATAATGCCGGCATCGTCCATATATTCTTGTCGACCAAAAAACGCATCTGGGTAGACTACGACTGAACGAATCCCGGCAAGCCAATCAAGATTCAAATGCAAAACCGGCAGGCAGGCCAGTGCGGCGATGAATACGATGCGCTGGTCGGTTAACTCCATTTGTTGGGCATGATAAAACGGGCGCTCTGCAATAAAGGCTGCGGCATATTCGGCCAGTTTATCTTGTTCTGCGGAGCTTAGGTTTGAGAGTAACGGGGTTTTCGTGCAGACCCATTGCCACAAATCCGGGGCAATCGGTTCAGCTTGGGGACGGCGCTGATGCGCTGTTTGTTGTCCAAAATGCGCCTGTAGCCGGGTTCGGGCCCGCGAAAGGGGCGATTGATGTTCACTCATCGCAAGCCAGCAGCATCCAGTCGCGGGTTTCGGGAATATAATGCGCCAGTCCCTCGAGCACTCCCGCGCTGTAATTTCCATTCATGCCCAAAAAACCACCACGCGCCTGATACAGTGCGGATTTCAAATTCCCAGCGGCTGCTAGCTGCGCGGCTTTATAGCGAACCTCTTCGTCGGCGTTGGCCACCAGAACCCCGTTGATATGCGATACCAACGCATGTAAGTCATTGCCCGAGTCACCGGCAAACACCGTTCGCGATTCATCAAATCCGCAACTTTCAATCAAGAACTCAATGGCGTGCAGCTTGCTGGCTTGGGAAGGTAGCACATCCAACAGCAGCACATCGGCCGCCTCATCCATCGACCACACCAACCGGGCATCCACGCCATGCTGCCAGAGCCGACCGTGCAGTTCGGAGTCCAGCACTTCTTGATTCACCTGACGGCTGACATAGTAACTGGCCTTAAATGCGCCCTGCTTGATGGCTTCCTGTGGGGTTAACGCGGTGATATCTGCGAAGATATGGCTGATGTCATCATGGGTCAGCCCGTTCCAGTCCGGGGCGATCTTAGCTGTCCAAGCCGACCAGTGCACCCAGCCGGCTTCACCACTTTCAGCCGTGGCTGGTGCATAGATGGTGGTGCCGACATCGCCAATGATAAAATCCGGTTGTGGCAGTGACCATTCTGCGATGCCATCGAGCACCAGCTGTAAGTCTCGGCCACTGACGAACACCAGATGCACTTGGGGGTGGCTGCAGAGCTTCGCTAGTCGTTCACGCGCCAGTGGTGACTCGGGGTGTTTGCCATTCGGAATCAGGGTGCGGTCTAAGTCACAACACAACAGCACGCGATCGGCATTACTGCTCATTTTTCTACCTCCTTGTCGTGGCCATCGGCAGCATGCTCAACAGGCAGCGCGCAACGCCCGAAAAAGTCGTAATACTCAATCGCCTCAAATACACCAGCTAGGCCGTGTTCGCGGGTGACCAATACCCGATCAAGACGATCCATTCCAGGCAGGTTGTCACCCCCTTCAGGCAGCACAATCGCCCCTAGCGGATTACCGCGGAGCATATCCTCATCGGTTTTCTCACCACCCACCGCGAGAATACGGTCAAGATCAATTCCCCACTGGGCGGCAAAATAACGCAGGGCATATCCCTTAGAAGCCCGTACCGGCACTGCCAGAATCTCGGCGCGGTTAAGCTCGATGATATTGCTGTGAATATCGAGCTCTAGCAATTGCTGCTTTAAAGATTCCATGCCCGGGAACACATCAGGCTCATCGATAAAAGCATGTATGGC
Source organism: Halothiobacillaceae bacterium (assembly GCA_011380105.1). Lineage (GTDB taxonomy): Bacteria > Pseudomonadota > Gammaproteobacteria > Halothiobacillales > Halothiobacillaceae > Guyparkeria. Next base: position 1,082 of record DRZW01000106.1, on the reverse strand, counting down.
CAATACCCCTTGGGCACTGCGCGGTTTTAGCTTCAGCCCTGGGGTTTCCGCCAGCAGATTAAATACCCGATCGGCCTGCCAGCCATGGGCGATATGCCGCGACCAGCCTTCATCACGGGTTAAGCGCGGCCCATAGTGAATCTGTGTCCCGCCACGGGTAATTAGCACATCCGGCACCGGAACCGACATCGCTTTGAGCTCGGCGAGCACCTCCCGACGCGGTCGGTCAGAGACCACGCCAAACCCAACTTGGCGACGGCGTTGACGCAATTCCTGAATCAGGCGCTCACGCAGCCCATTGCCCCCCAGCCCGCCGAGTGCGGATAATTCGATAATCAAGGCTCGGTCAGCCAATACCAAATCATGATCAGGCAGCGAGGGCGACGGGGTTGAACGATGTTCCGCCACCGTCAGGCCACGAACCTTTTCCAGATAACGCGATACATGCGCATCCCATGAATAGTGCTTGCGCACCCCGTTGATGCCGTTCTCGGAGTAGGTCTGCCAGCGCTGTGGGTCGGCAATAATGGCTTCAATTCGCTCACCGATCTGCGCTGGATCAAGAGGGTTGATCAGCTCACCGTTGTTACAGGCTTTGATGATATCGCGAGGGCCGCCATCTTCGGTCGCCAAAACCGGTGCCCCGGCAGCAGCGGCTTCAATCAACGTTAATCCAAAGGGTTCGGTCAGCGCCGGGTTAATGAACACTCCACGGCTTTGTGTAACCAGCCGGTAGAGGTCGGGCACATCGTCCGGGCTATGATAACGCGGGTAGGCGACATGCCCGTACAGATCGTAGTAGTCGATTAAGAGTAGGATGTCGGTCAGCACCTTGCGTGGGCCGGCATCCATATCTCGAATATCATCGCGGTTGCCCGCCACAATCACCAGATTGGCTGTCTCCCGAAGGGTGGGATGCTGTCCAAAGGCCTCAATCAGCGTGGCGATATTTTTGCGCTCATCGGGGCGCGATAAAGCAAGCACCATCGGTTTATCGGGGTTGGTTAAAAATCGAGCCAACTCGGCGGCAATGGCCGGATTAAAGTCCGGTGGCGGCGGGGTAAACCGATCCAAATTCACCC
>DRZW01000102.1 GCA_011380105.1 Halothiobacillaceae bacterium | reverse complement strand
ATTTATTATCCTCAGATCTAGGAGCGGGCTGGGCTTTCTTTTCCTGCGCTGGCGGCATTGGCTCAGTCGGATCAGCCGGTTTTTCTTGTTCATCGTGTTTATCGTCAGCCTGTGGCTGTGTCTCTGGCTGCTCTAGCTCATGTGCTGGTTCTGGCTGCGGTGGCTCAGCGCGCTTTATTTCCGGCAACGGAGCCTTGGCACTGGCGACATCAGTTTTAGAAGACTGATTGGTTTGTGTGGTCGCACTCGACGCCGCTTCTGCGCTTACTGTTTCCGGGATGGTTTCTAAATCCGGTGCCGGCTTTTTAGCAGTCGCAGTGCTTAACGCTTCGTCAGCGGCTTTATCGGTTTTAGGTGCTGGCTCATCGGCGAGCATATCGGGAACGAAAACCTGTTCTATTTCCTGTTGCCAGTTTAAGGCATCATCCAGTGCCGATTGCTCTGTTTTCGCAGCGGCTGGCTGTTCAGGCGACGTTGCTGCCGCGGGTTTGGTTTCGGTTGGTGCTGATGTGGCCGGTTGTGGCGTCTTAGCCGCTGGCGGTTCTTCATCCACCGCTGGGGTGGGTTTGGTTACATTAGCTGGTTCATGTGATGGCGTGGCTGTCTGCGATTGTGTCACAGAATCATCTTGTTTTGATGTTTCCTGTTTAACCGTTTCAGCGCTCGGTGCCGGCTTGCTTGTTTCAGCATGGCTTTTTTCTTTCTCGATCGCTGCTTGAGCCGGAGCGAGGCCCAAGCTTGCCGCGGTGATGACTTTATCACTCGTCTCGAGCTTGGCAGCAGCGTTAGCTGGGAGTTGCTCGGATGGATTGCGCTTGTGGTTTAAGTTGATCGGCAATGGTTTTTCTTCGGCGAGCGGCGCACTGAGCTGCTGATCAACCAGTGATTTTTCATGCTCACCCATGGGTGCGGGCATCCGATCCTTTTTGGTTGGGCGATCATCATGCTTGTTGGCTGAATTGCCATTTTTACCAGGCTTGTGTTCAGGCTTATCGGCCTTACTGTCCGGCTTTTCTTGTTTTGGTTTGGGCTGATTTTCTTCAGTGGTTTGTTGCAGGTCAGCGCCGTTGTTCTGCTTGTTGGGATTGCGCTTGCGACCACTACGGCGGCGACGCTTTTTATTAGACACTTTATCCTGGTTACCATCGTCATCGCGCTGCTGTTTGTTGTCGGCAAGCTTGTCGGGCTGGTTGGCCGCGGATTTTTGATTGGCATTAGCAGGCTTGGAGTTCTTTTGCTCAGCCGGTCTGGCCGTTTGCTCTACCTGCTCGGTTTGCGATGTTTTAAAGAACTGGCCGATCACCCGCTTGAATAAAGCCAGCGCACCATTGGTGCGTGCCTGTTTTGCAGTTTGGGCAACTGCGGTTTGCTCGCGTGATTTTTGACTTGCTCTTGCTTGTTTATCAGCTTGAGCTTTCTGCGGTTGAGGCGGGCGGGGAATGGTTGGGACTGCCGCACGCTCGACGCGCAACGGTTTTTTATCCGGCTCTGGAAGGTCGATTTGCAACGGCTCGATCAAGGTTTTCGTATCAGCTGGCTGCTCTGAGAGTTTATTGGCGCGCACCCGCTCGATTTCGTAATGCGGGGTTTCTAGGTTTATGTTGGGCAGGAGCATTAACTCAATTTGATAGCGTTGCTCAATTTCGGCAAGCTCGTTGCGTTTTTCGTTGAGCAAATAGGTGGCGACATCAATCGGCACCTGAGCGATGACCCGCCCGGTATTTTCTTTCATCGCCTCATCTACCAGCAAACGCAGGATGGATAACGAGAGCGATTCAACCGAGCGAATCACACCTTGGCCACTACAGCGTGGGCATATGTGCTGGCTGGATTCATCTAGTGAGGCGCGCAGACGCTGGCGAGACATCTCGAGCAAACCAAAACGGGAAATGCGTGCGGTTTGCACCCGAGCACGATCGTATTTAAGCGCTTCGCGTAGCCGGTTTTCAACCTCGCGCTGGTGCTTGCTGCTTGACATGTCGATAAAGTCAATCACCACCAAGCCGCCTAAATCGCGCAGACGTAACTGGCGGGCGATTTCTTCGGCGGCCTCTAGATTAGTGTTAAAGGCGGTGTCTTCAATATCCTGACCCTTAGTGTTGCGCCCTGAGTTGATGTCAATGGCTGTCATGGCCTCGGCGACATCAAACACCAACTCGCCGCCCGAGGGCAGGGTAACATTGCGCTGATAGGCAGTCTCGATTTGCGATTCGATCTGAAAACGCGAAAACAGCGGCGTGGGCTCGTCGTAAAGTTTGATCTTCTCAGCGGTTTTGGGGGTGACCAGTGAGACAAAATCCAGTGCTTCCTGGTAGATGCTAGGCTCATCGATTAGGATTTCACCGATGTCGTTGCGCATATAATCGCGCAGAGCACGGATAATCAGACTGCTTTCCTGATAGAGCAAGAAGGGGGCAGGGCGTGTTTTGGCCGCCTCGACAATCGCGTTCCAGACCTGGTTGAGGTAATCAAGATCCCATTGGAGTTCCTCGACATCACGGCCCACGCCTGCGGTGCGGACGATAAGCCCCATATTTTCCGGGATTTCCAGCTGGCTAAGAGCTTGTTTGATCTGAGCGCGATCATCGCCTTCAATGCGGCGCGAGACGCCACCGGCGCGCGGATTGTTGGGCATGGCGACTAAGTAACGACCCGCTAAACTGATCAGTGTGGTCAGTGCCGCACCCTTGTTGCCGCGTTCTTCTTTTTCAACCTGAACAATCAGCTCTTGGCCTTCGGTTAGGGCATCTTTAATGATCGGACGGCCCTTATCATCAACGGCGTCAGGATTAAAGTAGGTGGGGGAGATTTCCTTAAACGGCAAAAAGCCATGGCGATCAGCGCCATAATCGACGAAAACTGCTTCTAGGCTAGGTTCAATGCGCGTGATTTGAGCCTTATAAATATTGGCTTTCTTTTGCTCCCGCGCCGGGGTTTCAATATCAATATCATAAAGGCGTTGTCCATCGACGAGTGCAACACGCAGCTCTTCGGCGTGTGTTGCATTGATTAACATTCTTTTCATGAAAGGCTTCTCGAATTCGGAAAGACCCAGACACCCGAGGTGCTTTTTCGTGTCGGGTGCAGGTGTGTTCTGTTGTTAAATAGCTGTCGGATGCTGCCTCAGAATGAAAACCAGGCAGTGCGATAGTGCTCGCTTCTTGTATACGGCTGCGATACTCACCGCGCGAAGGCGCGATGAAAACGACCCTTGATAGGTGCAGCAGTAAACAAATGATAAGTTGCATTGTTTAATCAGTTCTGATGGCAAAGACAGCAAACGGGAAAATCAGTCAAGTTTCAACTGCATGCCCGGCGCCAGTCGCGGGCCTTGAAGCTGGTATGCAAAAATATGCAACGGCCTCGGGGTAGGTGCCGTTGGCAAGTTAAAAAGACCTTGCGATTGCCGCGTGATTAAGCGCATGTTTAGCTTATCTGATGCGCTTGGCATGACAGTAGTAATAATACTAACACAAAACGTATGTTGGTATTTAAAATGTTGCTGCCACCATCCAATGAATTATTTCTGTGGCAGAATACCGTTCTTTAGATCAACTACTGGCGGGTTATGGTTAACAAGGGGCCACGTATTATTGAAGTAGACCAGCGCAGCGATGGCCAGCGTTTAGATAATTTTTTGCTTCGCGAGTTAAAAGCATTGCACCAAAGTGTCCCCAAGAGTCTGATTTATCGGATTATTCGTAAGGGCGAGGTGCGGGTTAATAAAAAGCGCGCCAATGCCCACACGCGCTTGCAATTACACGATCAGATCAGAGTCCCACCGGTTAGAATACCAACCGACCAAACCCAGGCTGTATTGATTCCGGAT
>DRZW01000157.1 GCA_011380105.1 Halothiobacillaceae bacterium | reverse complement strand
GTGCCAGATGGTCATTTAATTCCTTTTCAGTGGCATTCTCTACGGTGGCGCAGTTTGCTTGCATAGGGTTTAGTTGTTTTGTTGCGTTTTAAGCGTAAATTTAGTGAGATTTCGCTCAACAGGCGCGGCGGTAAGCTCGCTGTTGGTTTTATCGCCGGCATGGGTGATCGAGCGGCTGATTAAAATCACCGGGATTAAACCAGCCAATACAATCATTAATGCGGGCAATGAGGCATCGGCTAGACGCTCATCGGAAGCCAACTCAAAGGTGCGTACTGCCAGGGTATTAAAATCAAACGGGCGTAATACCAGTGTGGCGGGCAATTCTTTGAGCACATCCACAAACACGAGCAGTGAGGCGGTGAGCAAACTACCGCGGATTAAGGGCAGGTGTACGCGCCGCAGGGTAGTTTTGGGGGTTAGGCCCATTGAGCGAGCCGCGTCATCCATGCTTGGCCGTACTCGGCCCAGCCCGGCCTCGACGGTATTAAAGCTTACAGCCAGAAAGCGCACTAGGTAGGCGAAGATTAATGCGGCGAGAGTTCCACTTAAAATCAGACCGGTACTAAATCCAAATTGGGCGCGCATCCAGCTATCGAGGGTGTTATCAAAAGCGGCAAAAGGAATAATGACGCCCACGGCAATCACCGTACCGGGGATAGCATAACCCATACTGGCAAAACGAACCATGAAGGCGGAAAACCGACCGGGCAATAGGCGCTGTCCGTAAGCAAAAATTAATGCCAGAATGAGCGCCAGAATGGCGGTGATGGCTGCAAGCATGACCGAACGACTGGTTAGCACGGCAAAAGCGGCCCAATCGGTATGCCATATGATATCGAAAGTCCAGCGCGCGAGCATCAATGCAGGAAGTAAGAAACCCAAAAGCAGTGGCAATGCGCAGGCAAGTGTTGCCAGCCAGCCGCGCGTACCGCTTAATACAAAGGTAGGGCGAGCCTGCCAGTGGCCATGGTGCTGGTAGCGCGCTTTGCGGCGTGAGAGGCGTTCGAGAACAACCACCACAAACACAAACGTTAATAAGATTGCAGATAGCTGGGCGGCGGCTGTTGGATCGCCTAGGCCAAACCAGGTGCGGAAGATGCCGATAGTCAGCGTTTGAATTCCAAAGTACTGTACGGTGCCATAGTCGGCCAATGTTTCCATAATCGCAAGAGATAACCCTGCTACAATGGCCGGGCGCGCCAATGGTAAGGCAACTTTTGTGAACATCCGATAAGGCCCTAAGCCTAACGATCGGCCTACATTAAGTGCGCTGGCAGATTGTTCCAGAAATGCGGCGCGTGCCAGCATGTACACATAGGGGTAGAGCACCAGGGTGAGCATAATGATCGCCCCGGTGATGCTGCGTATTTGGGGGAAATAGTAATCGCCGATCGACCAGCCGGTAAGATCGCGCAGCGTGCTTTGGATAGGTCCGCCATCATCAAGCAAACCGGTGTAGGTGTAGGCGATAATATAGCCGGGTACGGCTAGTGGCAGAATTAGTGCCCATTCGAAAAAGCGCTTGCCGGGGAAGGTGCAAACAGCACAGAGCCAAGCGGTGCCGGTGCCAATAATAAACACACCGATGCCTACCCCGACGGCCAGAATAAGAGAGTTGACTAGGTAGGTGGGCAAAACCGTGCTGGCTAAGTGCTGCCACACTTCGGTTTGCACAAAAAATACCGAACCGACAACCACCAGAATGGGCAGAGCGAACACCAGTGCCAGTGCCGCCATACCCCATTGCCACCATGAAAGTCCCCAAAGCCCGGCAGGCTTATACTCCGCGGGCAGGGGGCGACAATAATCGCAGCCGGGTTTGGGGTTTTCTTCTAGCGCCATCCGGCCCGATCCATTAAACGCACCGCATCGGCGTTAAGTTCACCAAGTTGGCTTAGGTTTAAATCGTCCGCTTTGAACTCGCCCCATCCGGCTAAGGTTTCAGAAGGAGCGACATTTGGATTGACCGGATGCTCGTTGTTGACCTGCGCATACCATTGTTGCGCATCAGCAGTCGCTAAATATTCAATCAAAGCTCGCACCGCCTCAGCATTATTACTTGCAGAGACTAAACCGGCACCGGAAACATTAACATGGGCACCACGGTCATTCTGGTTGGGCCAGACTAGTTCTAACTTTTCAGTAACTGCGCGGTCTTCAGCCGAGCCATTTTGCATGGCGCCAAAATAATAGGTGTTGGCAACAGCAATGGCACAGCGACCGGCAGCCGCAGCACGTATCTGATCACGATCACCACCCTGTGGATCACGAGCGAAATTATTAACCAGCCCTTCGGCCCACTTTTGGGTGTACTCTTCGCCATGTTCGGCAATCATGGAGGCAACTAAAGACTGGTTGTAGATGTTATCTGAGGAACGAATACAAATCTGGCCTTTAAACCGTGGGTCGGCTAGATCCTCATAGGTTTGGATTTCTGCCGGGTCGAGCATTTCAGGATTGACGAAAATAACCCGGGCGCGCTTGGACAGCCCGTACCAGTAGTTATCCTCATCGCGAAGGTGGGCAGGGATGACTTCAGCGAGGTATTCCGATTCCAGCGGGGCGAGGATTCCGGCTTCCTTGGCACGGTTTAAGTTACCCGCATCTACAGTAATCAGCATATCTGCCGGGGTGTTAATGCCTTCATTCTCTAAGCGCGATAATAGTGCTCCGGCATCGGCGGTTAAAAGCCGGGTTTCAATGCCGGTATCTTCGGTGAAGCGCTCTAGAATAGGGCGAATCAGATCTTCTTTGCGTGCGGAATAGATATTGATGGTTTGGGTTTCTTGTGCCGCGCCATGTTCGGTGGTGCTATCTGAACACCCCGCCAGAATCAACGCGCTGCCAATCAAAAGTGCGGATAAACCTATTTTCGCTAAATTCATCGTCCCGTGCCTCCAGAGCATTACGCAATTAGCTTATTTCTTACTAAAACCAGACAAATTAAGTCCAATTAAAAAATGGTAGACCGTGATGAGCTATGCGTCAAATGAGAATCATTCCTAGCCCTATTTCGTTTTTTTCTGCGAGTCGTTTTAGTGGTAGCTTTAGTGGATAAATGTAATTAAAGCAATAGATTATGCTTACCTTGGCTCACTGTATTTGTTTTGCCCGGTTGTGACTCGATTCGGACATTGCTGCCGTTTTGTCCCGGTTTAGGTTAAAAATGTGCACTTCATCCGCTTGTTGCCGTTTTTGGTTAAAATACATGTTCACATCTATCAGCTAACCACAGGAACAGTATGTATAACCAGCGCACTTCCGGTCTGTTTAAGGGCATGAACGCCCGCATGACCAGTATCAGCATAGTGCTTATTTTAGGCACGGTGATCATTGCTGCGATCCATACCAATACTCTGGGTGAGGCAGTAGGTGGGTTGCGTTCATTCCTCTCGCCGTTTTTGGAGTGGTATTACGTTATTTTAGTGGCGTTTTTGCTGTTCTTTATGATTTGGCTTGGCAATGGTCGATATAAGAACGTTCGTCTCGGTGGTGATCATGACCGGCCTGAATTCACCTTTTTCTCTTGGGTGGCGATGCTATTTGCTGCTGGTACCGGTGTCGGGATTCTGTTTTGGTCAGTGGCTCAGCCGATCATCCAGTTTCAGGGTAATCCGTTTGTTTGCTCGGGCGAATCCCCGGAGGCAGCCATTGTCGCCATGCGCCTGACGTTCTTTCATTGGGGGATCAATGGTTGGGCTATTTTTGGCTTTGTCGGTCTGGTGCTGGCCTATTTTTCCTATCGACGAGATCTGCCGCTGACGATCCGCTCGGCATTACATCCACTCTTGGGTAATCGTATTAACGGCTGGATGGGCGATGCGGTCGATACCCTAGCGGTGTT
>DRZW01000072.1 GCA_011380105.1 Halothiobacillaceae bacterium | reverse complement strand
GTTTGCGGTAAAGTCAGCCTGTAGTCAAGCGATTAGCTAAAACAAAAAATTCTAAGGATTTGATTACAAGGTTTGCTCAACGATGGCGCATAAAAAACCCGGTCATTTAACCGGGTTATCCGAGTTCTTTAAACGATACGATCGTTTAGCTGATCAAACCGCAGGCGATAGCTTTATCATCTTCAGTATGAAAGGCAGCTCACCACCGTTGCCACTGATCGTGGTATTAGTATTGATACCACTGCCTTCTGTTGGGTGGAGCAGAATGGTGCATTCAAAACCGGAGCTATCAACCACGTGCATGTATGAAAGATATTTCAGGTGGGTGCTTTCTGCGTGAGCTGCAACACCCATGCCCAATGAGGCAACGATATCGGCGGAAACCATTTTTGTTACTGACTACGCCGCAATGGTGTGAATAAGCCTGTTGTTAGATTACAGGCTCATCCCTGAACTAATTTCAACTGTTTAATGCAAATAAAACCGATAGTGCAAAATAAATCATAGCCTTAGTATTAAATCCGACGTTTACATAAAAACCGCCCAGAATTATCAACATTAAATGATATTCTCAGGGTTGGGATTTAGCCCCGTGGTTGGAATGCCCGGTTCGACTGCATAGCTGCGTACTTTCCGAGGTGCTTAAATGTGGTTAGAGCCGGCTGGGAGTGGCGGATATTTCGTTTATGGCTGCGGTGAAATTCATTAGGCTGTTAACAAATACTTAATATCTAGATCATCTGAGCATGAAACTTTATCTCCTAATTGCCGTGGCCGGAGCGGCGGGTGCTGTCTCCCGCCACGCGGTTAATGTTTGGGTAGCCGCCTGGCTGGGGCGTGGGTTTCCATGGGGAACCTTGACTGTAAATTTAATCGGTTCTGCCTTGATGGGCTTTTTATCTGTGTGGCTGGCGGCACGTTGGCAATGGCCGCTTGAATATCGTGTGGCGGTATTAACCGGTTTTTTAGGCTCGTTTACCACCATGTCTGCTTTTGCTGTCGATACACTGGCTCTTTTTGAGCGCCAGAATTGGCTGTGGTTGTTTTTCTATGTATTGGTTACCGTAGTGGGGGCAATTATATTTCTGCGTGCCGGTATGTTGTTGGCTGAAAGGTTAACCGGATGATTGGCGATTTAGCACTGAAGGAAAAAATTCAGAACTGGGCGCTGGAATTAGGTTTTAATCAGTTAACCGTGGCGGATACAGATTTATCAGCCTATGAGCAGGCTTATTATCGCTGGCTGGAAAAGAATTACCACGGCGAGATGGATTATATGCAACGCCATGCCGCACTGCGCTTTTCCCCGGAAAAGCTGGTACCGGGCACTAAACGTATTTTGATGGTCTCGCGCGACTATCTACCCTTAGACGGTCAGGATGCGGTGCAAACCTTGGCTCGCCCCGAGCTGGGTTATATCAGCCGATATGCCACCGGCCGGGATTATCACAAGGTGATGCGCAAAAAACTCAATGCGCTAGCTAAACGCATCACCGCCGAGGTGGGGTCTTTTGGTTATCGTGCTTTTACTGATTCCGCACCGGTCTATGAGACCGGTCTGGCTGAGAAGTCCGGGCTGGGATGGAAGGGAAAACACAGCCTACTGTTAAATCGTCAAGGCGGCTCGTGGTTTTTTTTAGGCGCACTGTTTATTGATTTTGAGCTACCGGTTGATCAGCCGGTCGGAGCCCATTGCGGTAGCTGCACCGCTTGTATGGATATTTGCCCGACCGGGGCGATCGTTGCTGAGGGCGAGGTTGATGCTCGACGTTGTATTTCCTATTTAACCATTGAATCGAAGGATGACATTCCGGTTGAATTGCGCCCTTTGATGGGTAATCGGATTTATGGTTGTGATGACTGCCAGCTAATCTGCCCTTGGAACCGATTTGCCCGCAAGGCGGCCGATGCGGATTTCTCTGTTCGTCACGGCTTGGATGCACCGGCTTTGCTTGAATTGTTTTGCTGGGATGAAGCAACTTTCCTTGAAAAAACCGAAGGTATGGCCATTCGTCGGATCGGTCACGCCCGTTGGCTTAGGAACCTTGCAGTGGCGATAGGCAACGTACCTGCCGATCATCCACAACAAAAAGCTTTAATTGAGGTATTACAGCGGCGGCTCGGGCAGGTTGGCCCACAACTCGACCGTCATATTCATTGGGCCTTGCAGCGATTAAGCGGGGTTTCGCATGGCTGATATGACCGTAGTTTGGCTACTTATCGCTGTGGTGTTGCTGATTGTATTGGGACAATGGCTGATGATGCGGCGGGCTAAATTGGCCATCGGCCCGGTACCGGATGACTTAAATACCCATTGCCCTAAAGCGCGGGTATTTTATTTCTTTGCCCCTAATTGTAACAACTGCCGACTAATGCAGCCGCAGATCGAGGAACTGCGCGGCCGTTTTGGCCAGTTTATATGCTCGATAAATGTCCATGAGCATCCAGAGTTAGCCCAAGCAGCCCGCGTGGTCGGTACACCCACGACATTGTTTGCACGGGATGGTGAGATCAAATCCGCCTACTTAGGTAATCTCTCAACAAAAGCCTGGGTGGCGGGCATGACCGAAGCAGGTCTTACTGATGATTTATCATCCCCACCCGAAAACCAATCGCGCCAGGAGTAATTTTGCATAACCCAGAACCTGACTTGGCAACAAACCTGCCGCCGCATCAGAAAAAAGCCGTACTTGAGCAAACCGATGAGCGCACCGCCTTGCTCATCGGCCAGACCGGTTTAGCGCGTTTAGCTAAAGCGCGGGTGTTGGTGGCGGGGTTAGGTGGCGTGGGTGGTATTTGTGCGGAGATGCTAGCTCGCGCCGGGGTGGGGCGGATTGATTTACTCGATGGGGATACGTTTGTGTATTCCAACCTTAACCGTCAGATTCTCGCCACTTATCAAAGTATTGGGCAGACAAAGGCAGAGACGGCACGAGCACGGCTGATGAGTATTCGCAGCGATTTGACATTGGTCAGTCACACCAAGTTTTTGGCCGCCGAAGAGGTGGGTGATTTTTTGCATCAAATTCAACCCGATTGGGTAGCAGATTGTATTGATACCGTTACCACTAAATCCGAATTATTAATTCAAGCACGCCAGAACGGCATCCACACGTTCACAGCTTTGGGGGCAGGAAACCGGACTGACCCGACGGCCATTCGTAGCGGTATGCTGGGCGATGTTGTCGGCTGTGGTTTGGCGCGGGTGCTACGCCAGCGGTTGCGCAAGGCGGGAATGACCCTGGATTTTCCGGTGGTGTATTCAAACCAGCCACCGAAAAAGCCCGCCCCGCATGAACGTAACGAGGCGGGTATTCGGCCGCGGGCGGTCAACGGGACAATCAGTTACATGCCCAATATCTTTGGTTCCATGCTGGCAGGTCAGATTATCGAGGCGATTTTGGCGGATCGTGGGCCAGATTAACCACTAATCAAAATCAGCCTGATTAAATACTAACCGACCACTGACCCAGGTTTTTTCAACCCGGTGCGCGAAATCCCAACCCAAAAAGGGGCTGTTTTCGCCAGCGCTGAAGTAGGGCATCTCACTGATCTGATACATCGCATCAGGATCAATCAGGGTTAAGTCTGCCCGACAGCCGGGTTCCAGGCGACCGGTTTTATCCAAGCCAAAAATATTGGCTGGAGTTGTTGTTAAGGCCTTTAAAACCGTGCTTTGGGGCAGGATCTTATCTTCAACCAGCTTAAATGCCAGCGGCAGTAAGCTGTTTAAGCCACTGATTCCTGGCTCTGTGGCCGCAAAGGGAGCTAGCTTGGCATCGGGTTCATGCGGTTGGTGATCGGAGATAATAACGCTCAAAACCCCATCGGCTAGACCCTGGCGCAGTGCTGCCC
>DRZW01000052.1 GCA_011380105.1 Halothiobacillaceae bacterium | reverse complement strand
TAATCTGTTGGGGATCAATCCGCTGACGTTTGGCTAAATTTTCCAACAAGCCGGTCCGGATAAACCCGGCATCCGCTTTTCCACTGATCACCGCTTCAATCACATTTTCCTGCGGTAGGCCGACAAACGAAACCTGATAGTTATTCCCGGCCATTAACCCGATGCGGCTTAATTCATAGGTCTGCATTAGGTAGCCGCCGAACGATTTGGGCGAGACAGCCGCCACCGTTTTGCCCCGAAGGTCACTTAAGCTGTTAATGTCGGATCGGTCTGATCGGGTAATCACCAGACCACCAAATTCAGCTAGCGCATGATCGCCGCTGCGATTGACCAAAGTAGCCAGCGGCGCACTCATTTGGTGACTGTAAATGAGCTGAACATACTGTAAGGGGTTAGTGAAGATAAAGTCCACTTCGGCCGCCGCCACGGCAGCTGCAAGCTCATCGTAGTTAAACACCTCAATCTCGAATTGATAGCCGGGCACGCGCTGTTCCAGATACTGACTTAGCGGCTCCCAGCGTTCCATGGCCTCAGATTTAGGCTCTAAAGCCAACACGCCGATCACAGCGGTCGGTTTAAACTGCGCCCAAGCCGTCAGCGCCAACGCACTAAGCAACAATACAATGACCAACCGGCTAAACTGCAATTTAAACCCTCTATTCATAATACCGATTGAACCTGATTGCGCCCGGCCTCCTTTACCTGGTAGAAGCGCGATCAGCGCATATAGGATCACGACTAGCTATGGGCTAAATCCCGATACTAATGGTAATGATCAGTTTTTTACCCTCGTAGATGATCACCAGCTGCTCTAAGCGCCACCAAATCCGCTCTGCGAGTATACCCGCTGGATCCACGTCTGTCTCTAGCAGCAGTACCGCAAATTCCTCAACCACCGATCCGATCGAGAATATCAGCTTTAAGGTGGTGTTTTCCAATCAGCAGGCAAAATCAATCAGTGGCTGATCTCTTGCTGCATGACTGTACTCGGCGCTATCCGCTTAAAATGATCTAATCAACATCAACTGCTGATCCTGACCAAATACTTAATCTTTTCCTCGCCCTGGCAATTGTAGTAAAGCCGGATTAATAAACGTGTGACAAACCTGTTTGTCCACTCCGAAGATGCCCTGCCCGACCACAGCAAGCAAAAGCACCAAACCGATTAACACAGAAACCCCGACAACCTAGAACCTCTAGCGACCCCAAGCATCATGCCAGGTAAAATCCGGTGGAGTATCAAACGGTGGCAAGTGCTGCGTTCGTGCTAAATCCTCAACCGGATGATAGTCAGCCACGATGGTTTAACCATATACAACGGTTGCTATTACCGCAGGGTGATCAAGTTCTTAAGCAATTAAGGCGGAGGCTACATGCCGGACGGCATCATGAGTTGAAATCATATGCGGTAAATGGGGCAAATAACGGGCGTTAATCAACTTGATCTAGCTTCGATCATTCTCACCAACCAGCGCCATTTGCTCGAGCGCACCCTCACGCACGAAGGCCACAAACGCCTCGCCACCGGGCACAGCTTATACTGTAGCTAAGTGACAAGATATGTGGGTTACCCGGCTCGTGGATCTGAAACCGCATCGACGAGGCTTTGCGCTCGCTACCCGGCATTAGGGCAGCCAAGTTTTTCAAGCCGTGGCGACGCAGGCATCGGTCTCGGCCCGAGCGGGAGATATTGGCGTTGATGTATTAGCGGGTGACGCTGAGCAGACCATCAAACGAGAGCATAAAGATTTTACGCAACTCGAACACAAGCCACTCTTGAAGTGGAGTGAACTCGGTCTGCAAGCGCTTAGTGGTGCATAACACCATCGCGAAAGCGCCACCGCTTAACTGTGGCTGCTTCCACACCCAGTCCCCGCGCGATGGATGCATGAGACCGACTGGCTGGTTGCTGCTGGATATAGCGCCGGATCTTTGGCGTCTTTTCGCCTTGGCATGAAGGCGGACGCGCATCAAGTTCTCCTCGTGATAACTTGTTACTCAGTTAGTCCAGCAAGACCAGGGGTTCTAGTATCCGAACATGGCGGATAACAAGATGATCGTCCGGGATGGCATAACTAGATTCAGGCATTAGCTAGCGATTTAAACCCGTCATGAACGCTACAACCGCAGCAAATTATGATGCTTAGGCTACCTAAAAAGGGATTTTTTCACAGCAGAAATGTAATTAAGGCACGATCACAGGTAATTTTCATCCCACACGCTCACTTATAACACCGGCTCCATCGCCCCGTCTACAGTGTGATATATTCTTCTACACTTAAAAGCAGGGACGCAGTAGCGTATCGTTTGCCAAATCTTCAAACGATCGTGAGCTTGCAAAAGTGGTAGTAAACGCGATGGAAATTTCGCCCTATATCGTTTTACGAATCTCACGACCAGCTAACCACCAAGTGGAATTTTATAAAGCTTTAAATGGTCATACACACCGCTAACCCAGTGCCCTTTTACACCCACTGAACTGATAATATCTGCCCGATACACCATGCCAAATCCGACTCAACCTGCGCTGGGCGTGAGATACGCCGAAATCCTATCGCTAATCGTCCGGCTTATCGATTTGAGCATCGTTAACGCCACGTGGGTGCTGATGCTCCTGTTGCAACCCAATGCCATTCTTGCACCCACATCTGAAAAAAGCCTTGCCTTTCTGGCCTTCACCTCGCTATTAGTGATTTTGGTGTTTCCCATGTTTGGGATTTACCGTTCTTGGCGTGGGCGCAACTTAATTGACCTGCTATTTAGGCTAACCGCAGCTTGGTCGATTGTACTGGTCGCTTTAGTTACCCTCGGCGGGCTTACCCAAACCAATCTAGAGTTCTCCAGACTTAGCTTTGGCTTATGGGCAGTGGCTAGCCTCCTGCTCTTGTTTACCAGCCGCCTGATCCTAAGCTGGTTTCTAGCCTTCTTGCGCAAGCATAATTTCAATCTAAAAAGGGTAGTTATTTATGGCACTGGCCCACAGGCGGCGCGATTGCTGGCCCATACCGAACAAGACCCCGATGCCGGCTTTCGGATCGTAGCGGTGTTTGATGAGCTAAAACACAAAAAAAAACTAGGCTCTCATCATGTCAACAATGATTTGGGCAAGTTAGCCGAGTTTCTCAAGGAGCACGCCGTTAATGAACTCTGGATCACATTGCCATTGAGAGAGGAAGAGCGGGTGCGCTCTATGATGCGCCGACTGCGCCATTCAACCGTCGATATCCGTCTTGCCCCGGAAATTGACAGCCTGCGACTCATTCACAAAAGTGTGAGCGAAGTGATGGGCACACCGATGATCAACCTGTCTGCCACTCCCATGACCGGCATTAACCGGTTTATAAAAGCCTTAGAAGATCGATTGCTTTCCGCCCTCATTCTGATCTTAATCTCTCCGATTTTCATCATCATCGCCCTGTTAGTGCGACTATCATCCCCCGGGCCGGTAATATTTAAACAAAAACGGTTAGGCTGGGATCAAAAAGAAATTAAGGTTTATAAATTTAGAACCATGTACTTCAATCCCGATGATGAACTAAGGCAGGCCAAGCAGGATGATGAGCGCATCACCCCCATCGGACGTTTTTTACGGCGTACCAGCCTCGATGAGCTGCCGCAGTTTTTCAACGTATTACAAGGCCGTATGTCGATTGTCGGACCTCGCCCCCATGCGCTGGCACACAACGAAATCTACAAAGATCTAGTTGCCGATTACATGCTACGCCACAAGGTAAAACCCGGCATTACCGGCTGGGCACAGGTAAACGGTTATCGCGGTGAGACCGACACCATCGAAAAAATGCAAAAACGGGTTGAATATGACCTCTACTATATCGAGCACTGGTCGCTTTGGTTTGATTTAAAGATCATCATCGCAACCATTAAAGTCGTCTTTCAATGCAAAAATGCTTATTAACACAATCATATTGAC
>DRZW01000055.1 GCA_011380105.1 Halothiobacillaceae bacterium | reverse complement strand
GCCCGGAGTGTTGGATCGGCCCGGACGTCTGCGGGTTGCCACCAAGTATACTGAATCGGCACGTGCCTACTTTGCCCGCTGTGGGCGTCAGGTTGAGTTGATTAAACTCTATGGTTCGATGGAATTAGCACCACTGGTGAACTTATCCGATTGCATCGTTGATGTGGTCGATACTGGCAACACCCTGCGTGCTAACGGGCTAGAACCGCTGGAGCACATTGCAGATATTTCCTCTCGATTAGTCGTCAATCAAGCATCCCAGAAGCTCAAACACAAACGGATCACCGATTTCATCAACCGGGTGGAACAATACCTCGCGGAGCAAAAAGCCTCATGATACAGCGCTTATCAACTCAACAACCGGATTTTTCCACAAAGCTTGATACCTTGCTCGATTGGTCCGGTGTGGCTACCGAAGAGGTAGAAAAGCGAGTTAAAGATATTCTCAAAGACGTTAAAACCCGCGGCGATGAAGCGTTGCTGGAATACACCGCACGCTTTGATCGCTTAGATGTCACCGACATGAGCGATCTGACGCTCAGCCCTGAGCAACTAGCCCGTGCTGCGGATAATATTGAACCCACATTGCTAGATGCGCTAAAGCAGGCTGCCGCCCGGATTCGAGCCTATGCCGAGCGCCAGAAAATGGAAAGCTGGTCATACCAGGAAGAAAATGGCACGGTTCTGGGGCAGAAAATCACCCCACTAGACCGCGTTGGTCTCTACGTTCCGGGTGGTAAAGCGGCTTATCCTTCATCAGTGCTAATGAATGCCATCCCGGCGCAGGTGGCCGGCGTGGGTGAAATTATCATGGTCGTCCCCACCCCGGATGGGCAGGTTAATGACACCGTACTGGCCGCAGCGCATGTGGCCGGTGTATCGCGGGTGTTTTGTTTGGGCGGTGCTCAGGCGGTGGGCGCGCTGGCTTATGGCACGCAAACCGTACCGCCGGTTGATAAAATCGTCGGTCCGGGCAATATTTATGTGGCCGAGGCAAAGCGTGCGGTCTTTGGTACTGTGGGCATTGACATGATCGCTGGCCCATCGGAAATTCTGATTGTCTCGGATGGTGATTCCAATCCGGACTGGATCGCGATGGACTTATTCTCGCAGGCAGAGCACGACGAACAGGCTCAGGCTATTTTGATCAGTCCGGATGCTGCTTTTCTAGATGCGGTGCAGGACTCCATCGAACGTTTACTGGCCGACCAACCGCGCGCAGAGATCATTAAACAGGCGCTAGCCAATCGTGGCGCTTTGATTGAAGCGAGCGATCTTGACCAAGCCATTGAGCTGATCAACACCATCGCGCCTGAACATTTGGAATTATCCTTTGCAAAAGCAGAGACCCGTTTGGGGCAAATCCGTCATGCCGGCGCGATCTTTGTAGGGCGTTATACCGCCGAGGCTTTGGGTGACTACTGTGCCGGGCCGAATCATGTTCTGCCCACCTCAGGGACCGCCCGATTCTCCTCGCCGTTGGGGGTTTATGATTTTCAGAAACGCTCCAGCGTTATTCAGGCCTCGCCGCAGGGTGCAGCGGAGCTCGGCGGCATTGCCGAGACCCTAGCATTATCGGAAGGTTTAACGGCCCATGCGCTATCTGCTGGGTTCCGGGTGCGCGATTATCAATCAAAGGGTGATACGTGAGTTTACCTTTATCACAACGCTTTTGGGTGGATTCGGTTCGCCGGCTTGCGCCGTATGTACCCGGCGAGCAGCCCAAAATTCCGGATTTAATCAAGCTCAATACCAATGAAAACCCGTTTGGCCCGTCCCCACGGGTGCTCAAGGCGATTTCTGAGAGTCTCGATGAGCAACTAAAGCTCTACCCCGATCCGCAGAGTACGGCACTGCGGGCGACTGTTGCCGATTATTATCGAATCAACGTCGATCAGGTCTTTGCTGGCAATGGTTCCGATGAGGTTCTTGCTTTTGTATTCCGCGCCTTCTTCAGCCCTGAAAAACCGCTAGTTTATGCAGATATAACCTATTCGTTTTATCCGGTTTACTGCGGTTTATATGGCTTAAATAGCCATATCGTGCCGCTAGATGATGATCTTGCAATCGATGTGCCTGCGTTGCTAAAGATTGACCCCACCACTGTCTCGGGTCTGATTCTGCCTAACCCCAATGCGCCCACCGGTCGATTGCTGGATTTAAATACCATCGGGCAATTAGCTGCGCATTTCTCAAATACAGCCGTGGTGATTGATGAGGCCTATATTGATTTTGGCGGTAAAAGTGCGGTTGCGTTAATTGATCAGTATCCAAATCTGCTGGTTACTCAGTCATTGTCCAAATCACGCTCGCTGGCCGGGCTGCGTATTGGGTTGGCAATGGGTGATGCCGGATTAATCGAGGCATTACACCGGATTAAAGACAGCTTTAATTCATACCCACTCGATAGACTGGCTCAGGCGGGTGCTAAAGCTGCTTTTGAAGATGAGGATTACTTCCAGCACTGCTGTCAGCAAATTATGACCATGCGCGACCAGCTAAGCCAAGATTTGCAATCCCGTGGGTTTGAGGTGGTTGAGTCGGCGGCTAATTTTGTGTTTGCCCGCCACCCTGAACACTCAGGTGCGGCATTGGCAGCTGGGCTACGTGAGCATAAGGTTATAGTCCGACACTTTGATAAGCCCCGGATTTCTGAGTATCTGCGCATTAGTATTGGCAATGCCGAGCAAAACCAGGCACTGCTGGCCGCGCTTGATGCGGTTATGGCTAAGTGATGGCTGCAAAGTTAGGTTACCGCATGTGGTCTGTGTTAGCATTTGACTTGTCAGAGCAATTCTGGCGGCACCCAATGGTGCCCTGTGCTCGTCCCTCCGTGACGAATCACCGTAAACCCCGCCAGGCCCGGAAGGGAGCAACGGTAGCGGTCGATTCGGGCGCCGGAGATCGGCGGGTGCAGGGTACCACCCCATTCCCGGATTTTTCCTCATGAGCTATCAGGTTCTTGCGCGCAAATGGCGCCCCCGGCTTTTTGCCGATATGGTGGGCCAATCGCATGTGTTACAGGCGTTGACCAACGCGCTCGACAGCGGACGCCTTCATCATGCCTACCTGTTCACCGGTACTCGTGGTGTTGGTAAAACCACCGTTGCGCGGGTTTTTGCTAAAGCGCTTAACTGTGAAACCAACGGCGTTAGTAGCGAGCCCTGTGGTGAATGCCCTGCCTGTCGTGAAATTGATGAGGGCCGGTTTATCGATTTGATCGAGGTGGACGCGGCCTCGAAGACCAAGGTCGATGACACCCGCGAGTTGCTCGATAACGTCGCCTATATGCCGGTTAAAGGGCGTTATAAGATCTATTTGATCGATGAAGTGCATATGTTCTCGCAAGCGAGCTTCAATGCGCTGCTCAAAACTCTGGAAGAACCCCCGGAATACGTTAAATTCCTGCTTGCTACCACCGACCCGCAAAAACTGCCGGTCACGGTGGTTTCGCGCTGTTTGCAGTTTAACCTGCGAGCCTTGCCGGAAAGTCAGATTGTTGAGTATCTCGCTAAAATCACTGCGCGCGAGTCCATCGAGGCCGAGCGTGAGGCGCTAGAACAAATCGCCATATCTGCGAATGGCTCGATGCGTGATGCGCTAAGCTTGCTAGATCAGGCAATTGGTTTTTGTGGTGAGCGGCTATCCGCTGCTGCCATTAGCGACATGCTCGGCGTTACCGACCGGCGCTTATTGCGCAACGTCCTCATAGCCTTGGCCCAGAGCGATGCTAATACCGTTTTTGCTTTAATTGATCAGGCGTTGGCTCGTGCAGTAGACCCGGCGCGCTTGCTTGCGGAATTAACCGAGGCGGTGCACCGCCAATCCATGGCGCAGTGGCTCCCAGATACCCACGAACCCCGCTTGGATGTTGATCCCCAAACCTTACAACTCTGGTATCAAATTGCATTAACGGGACGACGCGATATCGG
>DRZW01000015.1 GCA_011380105.1 Halothiobacillaceae bacterium | reverse complement strand
GTACTTATGGAATTTCTCGATCGGCAAATCCGCGCCCTTCAAGCGCGAAAAGTAGTCAATATCCGAGGCGCTGTAATGCTGCCGCAAACCTAGCTGCGCATCGAGCTTCTTGAGCATGTCCACCGAGAGCAGGTGATCTCGCAGCAGCAGCAGATCACCACTACCGCTGGTTCCAGAGAGTATGGCACCAAAGTCGAGCGAGGGCGCAGCAACCGCTGGACTATTCAAAACCACATGCGTGGTGGAAACGTAACGGTCCGTAACCAGTATGGCCTGATAAAAAGTGAAAACGACGATCGCGACGAGGCAGATCAGCCAATAGGGGTGCTTGATGAGTTGCTTCATGATGGCTTATTGGATTCCGACCTAAACTGCAGAGCCCGGTACTGTTCCTGGCGCTTGGCGTAATTGGATTGCAGCGTTTTGCGTTTTTCTTGGAGCACCTTAAAAAACCCTCCGTCAATGGCGGTGCCTTGGCAGCCTATTTCTTGCCATCAAGCTTGAGGCTGGCGTGGTAGGACTTGATCGCCTCGTCAATATCATCGAACCAATGCGCCCGCCCCTGGTGCAACCATATCCCGGCCTGACATAGATCCCGCAGGATGCCCTCGCTGTGGGAGACCATGATAAGACCCGCCTTGCCAACTCGATCTTGAAAGGCCTTCTTGGCCTTTTCCTTGAAAGCGATGTCTCCCACGGCGGTGGCTTCGTCGGAGAGGTACACATCGAAATCAAATGCCAGCGACAAGCCGAAAGCCAGGCGACTTTTCATGCCACTTGAATAGGTTTTTACCGGCTCATCAAAGGCCTTACCAATCTCGGCAAAATCCTCAACGAAGGCAATAATGCGGTCGACATCTTGTCCATCACCATGAATGCGGGTGACAAACTTGACGTTTTGCCGACCGGTCATCGACCCCTGGAACCCCCCACTGAGGCCGATTGGCCAGGACACGCGGCAATCACGGATAATCTCGCCATGGTTCGGCGCGTCCATGTCGGCAATCAATCGCAACAAGGTCGACTTACCTGCGCCGTTTTGACCCACCAGTCCCACACTAACACCGGTGGGAATGGTGAAATTAAGGTCGCGCAACACCCAGTCACTGCCGTGATGGTTGTGATAACGCTTGTAGACATTACGAACCCGAATCATTGCGCCCTCAATCGCATCGAAAACTTCACATGCATCGCCAGCCCAAGCGCCATGGAGGCGGATACCCAATAGTACAAGTAAAGCAGATCGACGCCGGACAGGGTGTGATACCCCTCAAAGAAACACAGACGAAGTATCTCGATACCATGGGCAACAGGGTTATAGAGTAGATAATGCTGGATGGCATATGGCATGACCTGCAATGGGATGATCACGCCTGAAAGGATAAAAAGTGGGAACATCAGGATACGAACGATACGCCCAACCTCCTCCACCAACGCCGTCGCTGCCGAGGTCACCAGCCCCACCCCGAGACCCAGCAGCCATATCGACATCCAGGCAAACATCGCCCCCAACGGATCGAATGGCAGGATCTCATACCCAAGCAGCAGGGCCCCTGCGATGAGGATCACAAAAACAATAACTTTCAGCACCCCCTCCAAAAACGCCCGCACCAAAACCGGATCAATGGGCTTGACTTGCCGGTAGGCTAACAGGCCGCGATTGGCCGTGATGGCACCGAGCGTGCGTGTGACTCCGTCGCGGAAGAGGAAGAATGCCATCAACCCGACAATCAGCCAGGGCACAAAATCGGCATTCTGAATCACCCTCAGACGCCCCAACATTTCCCTGATCATCACCATTAGCACGACAAAAGCCAGGGGCTCAACCAGCATCCAAAACCAGGCAAAGCGACCGGCCATCAGGCGCGAGCTAGCCTCACGGAGAAACAGCGCGCTCCAGACACTGCGCGTGACCTGCCAGGAGCTGCGCGGCTGTCTGGCCTGCGCGCTGTGGGCAGCCTTAATCATGCGACCACCTCACCCCAGCCACCTCACCCCAGCCCCTCACCTCGCGGAGACAACTGGCCCTAACGAGACTGCTTAGGACTGCAGAAAAGGCATTCGTCGCCTGGCGGAAAGCGCTGGAACCAGCTCCCTGCGGGAGCAAGGCTACCGACAATGTGCGGCCCCATATGTAGATGACGACCATCATTAGATGTCCAGCACCACTTTAGCGGCGACGGCAATCTGGTAAAGGATTTGGCTGATACTCATCGCCAGTTGCAGGTTCTTGGTCGGCACGACTGGTAACACGAGGATTTCGTCACCGGGGCGTAGCATCACGTCGCCGGCATCACGCACTTCACCGTTCTGCCGCACGATGAGGATGCGTTTTTTATCAGCATACCGTGAGAAGCCGCCCGCCCCATCGATGTAATCACGCACACTGCGACCAGGCACATAGACCACCGATTGAGGCACCAGCACTTCACCACTGACCATTATCGAGTCAGCTCGCTGCGGAATGGTGATAATGTCGCCGTCCTGAAGGCGCACATTGGCGATCTCGCCGTCCACCGCCACCACCATTCGGCCACTGGGCTCGACCTGGGAGGCGCGCTCTATAAAGCGGCTAATCATTTCCGCTTCCTGCACCCGGATGCGGGCTTCTTCGGCGGTGGCCGAAGGCGCGCCAAGGTAGGTGGTTTCCAGGCGGCGCAGGCTTTCCTGCAGCGACTGGCGCTGGCGCTCGGCCACACTGACACGACGAATGGAAATGCTCTTGACGTCGGTGAGCTCCACCGGTACCGCAATGCCGTCCAGCAGTTCCATCAGGCGGGCGTCCTTGGGCAAAGCGTAACGGGACGGGCCATAGTAGCTGCCTTCGACCTGCACCAGGATCACATCATTGCGCTG
Organism: Halothiobacillaceae bacterium; assembly: GCA_011380105.1. GTDB lineage: Bacteria > Pseudomonadota > Gammaproteobacteria > Halothiobacillales > Halothiobacillaceae > Guyparkeria. Next base: position 1,095 of record DRZW01000015.1, on the reverse strand, counting down.
GTCAGCGCTGAAATAGAGCTCGTCGCCATCACGCAGATTCAAACGGGCTAAATCGGCCAGCGGGTAGTAGGCCGATACCGGGCCGGTCGAGCGCTCGCCGCGCACTAGCACATGGGACACACCGGGCTTAATGCGGGCGTAATGCAGTAGGGCCTCACCATTTAAGGTGTCGGGGGTCAGTTCGTAGCGGTAGGGGCGCTCGACATCACCGCTGGCAATTACCACCGGACCGCGACGGCCGACGATGATAGTGTCTCCGTCACGAAACTGCGGCCGGTCCAACACGCCTTCGACCAGAAACTGGTAGAGGTCGACCTGGGCGATGACCTGGCCGTCACGCACCACACGGATATCGCGATAGCTGCCTAGGGCATTATCGATGCCACCGGCTTGGTCAAGGAAATATATAATGGCGTCGTTGGGGGTGCCGGCGTAGCGGCCGGGGTTCTTGACAAAGCCGGTTACGAACACTGCCACCGGCTGAACGCCTTGCAGGTTGGTGTAGACGTAAACGTTTTCCGGGTAGATTGATTTGACTGCCGCGCGTACCCGATCGTCAAGCTGGCCGTGAGTAACGCCCTGCACGCTGATGGGACCAATGGTCGGGATGAAGATATTGCCCTGCGAATCCACCGGGATCACGCGGTCGACATCCAGCGCCCCCCAAATGCGCAGGGTAACCTGGTCACCGGGCATGACACGGTAGTCAGGACTCAGGCCATCGGCACGCACACCACGAAAACCGCCTTCGAACAGGTGAGCACCGAAACTCGGGATGGCATCGGGAGCTGCTGCCGCCTGAGCCACCGGCCCATAGGCCGCGCCGGTACGCCAGTCGCTGCGTGGGCTGGCATCGATTTCCGACAGCAGCTGCTGGGCTTGCTCACCGGCTGGCAGGTCGCCGGCATTCATGCCTACCCCCACCGCCCAGACCGGCTGTGCAACTAAGCCAAGCAGCAAGGCAATCAGAAGAAAAACGGAGAAGCGTTTGGCATTCATGCTGGGTGTTTCCGCATCCTCGGTAGGGAAGATTGTTTTAATTTATCTCAACCGGCCGAGTTCGGGTATGCTCTCGACCAGTAAGCTGTTCGAACC
>DRZW01000092.1 GCA_011380105.1 Halothiobacillaceae bacterium | reverse complement strand
CGTTATGGCAAAGGCGTAGGCTAACTGCGTGGGCATAATTGATGGGGTCGGGAAGGCATGATCACGCCCCTTAGCCGCCCCCCGGGTTATCTGCAAATAGACCGCACCGTTTTGGTGGCCGTGCTCAAGCAGTGTATCGCGCAATTTAATAATTAGCGCACGTAACTGCGCCCGCGAGTCGTTTATGGGCAAGCGAATTTCCTTAAGGCTGTAGAACAGTCGATCTAAGTGCGGCTCTAAACCAAATGGCTCCCCTTCGCTGATGGGAATCACTTCATAAACACCATCAGCGAAGAAAAAACCACGATCAAAGGCGGATATTTTAGCCTCATCCGGCGCACACCACTCGCCATTTAAGTAGACCTGGCCAATCACTGAAACCACATCCATACCGAGTCAACCGCGCGCTTCACCAGGCCACCTTCCGGGTTATCGGCCAGCGCTTGCACCGGAACGGTAGCAATGGTTTCATCGCCCAGACGCACACGAATTTCTCCCATAACTTGGCCTGTTGTTATCGGGGCTTCTAGGCCGGAGTCAAGGTGCAAAGTGACATTGATGTTATCACGCTGTGATTTCGGTACTAAGACCGTTAAATCCTCGCTCAATCCCACCGGGGTGTGGTCGTACTCGCCCTTAAAGACACGTGGCTCGGATAAGGTTTCACCTGCATTGCGGATGGTGACATTCTCAAAGAATCGAAATCCATAATTTAACAGGGCTTCAGCCTGACTATTCCGCGCCTGATCACTGTCGGTATTGAGCACGACGACAATCAGTCGCATGCCATCGCGCTTACCTGAGGTGACCAGGCAATAACCTGCCTCACTGGTATAACCGGTTTTACCACCGTCGATCCAGTCATGACGAAAAAGCAGGCGTTCACGGTTGTTCTGGGTAATATTGTTGTAGGTAAAGCTCCGTACCCGGAAGATCTCATATAATTCCGGGAATCGCTTGATTAAATCGCGATGCAATTCGGCAATATCACGTGCCGACATGTAATGATCTTCTGCCGGCCAGCCGGTGGGATTCTGAAAGCGTGAGTTAGTTAAGCCTAGTTCCTGGGCTTTGGCATTCATCATCAAGACGAAGGTCTCTTCGTTCCCACCAACATACTCAGCCAGCGCAACGGCAGCATCATTACCTGACTGCACGATCATCCCATAAATTAGATCGTGCACGCTGACATACTCACCCACCTCGATAAACATACGTGAACCGCCCTGACGCCATGCGTGCTCACTGACCAAAACCTCATCATCCATACTGATCGAGCCATTTTCGAGTGCCTCAAAGACCAGATAAGTGGTCATCAGTTTGGAAATGCTCGCAGGTGGCATCGGGGTATCCGGGTCGCGCGAGACGATCACCTCACCGGTCTTCGCATCCATTAGCAAATAGGATTTGGCTCCAATAGAGGGCGCACCGGGCAGAATATTGGCTGTGGCCAAATTGTTAAAACACAGCGCCATCAACAAAGCCAGCGCAAACAGCCCATTATTAATCATGCGGTTGTGTCGTGTCAGTATGTTCAAAGAACTCATTATCGGGTTACCACCATTTGCGCATCATAAAAACCCGAACGCCGCAGGCGATTCAGGGTGTCATCAAATTGATTCAGGGAGGCAATCGGCCCTAAACGCACCCGTTCTACCGGACCGGCCGATGTAACTATTATATTGTCAAAACCAAGCTGTGATAAGCGCCGCTGTACTTGAAGGCGGTTTTCCGTCTCGGCAAAAGCACCTATCTGTATGTATACATTTTGCCCCCAGCGCGCATGGGTGATACCGGCAGAACGCCCCCAAATCCCATCAGCCGCGACATCCAACACGGCTGGCTGCGCGACTGCGCTATGCCCGTATGCAGGGCTTCCGGCGGGGATGCCCGGCTCGACCACACGCACATGAACCATGGCCGTTCCCGCTTCAACCATATCCAGAGCCTTTGCTGCAGCATAGGACAAATCAATGATCCGATTATCCACAAACGGGCCTCGGTCGTTTACCCTTAACGTCACCACACGTCCGTTTTCTAGGTTGGTGACCTCCACATAGGTGGGAATACGCAGGGTTTTGTGCGCTGCGGTCATGGCGTACATATCGTAGGTTTCCCCCAACGCGGTGGGTTTGCCATGAAATTTACACCCATACCAAGAGGCAATTCCAGTTTCTGAGTAGTAAGCGTTACTGGATTTTACATAGTAACGTTTCCCAAAAACGGTGTAGCTCTCAGGATTGCCCGCCCGTGTTTGAATAACTGGTTGAGGGGTGACCCCACCGATGACCGCTCGCTCCGGAATCGGGGCTCGGTTGGAACAGCCGCCAATGAACATCAGCATAGCGGCGTATAATAACAGCCTGCCCCAGCGATGCATGTTAGCTCTCCCTAAGCGCAGCTATTTTGGTAGCCAACTCCCAAACGGCCATGGCATACAAAACCGAATGGTTATAACGGGTGATGACATAAAAATTATTTAACCCCACCCAGTGCTCGACTTGATCGTCTGTGGTCAAGGTAAAGAGCATCACCTTAAAATCCGCCGGTACCTCCGGGGCATCGTTGGGGATAATCACGCCGCGCTCGCGCAGTTCGCGCAAGGTGGTTTTCGGCGCTAGATCACGGGCTTTGTTTAATAAGTCATCAACCTCGGCATCAGCCACATCAACCTTAAAGGCAACCGGCTCGCCATGTCCCCAGCCATGGGCAACAAAATAATTAGCTACGCTGGCAAAAATATCAGCTTTGCTTTCCCAGAGATCAATGCGGCCATCACCATCGCCATCAACCGCATAATGCCGGTAACTCGAGGGGATAAACTGTGGCAGGCCCATGGCACCGGCGTAACTGCCAAGGGCTTTATCCATATCCAGACCCTGCTCATCGGCCAGACGGATAAATTCGATTAGCTGGCCGCGAAAAAATTCGCCGCGACGCTCGTAATCAAACCCCAAGGTAACCAGGGCGTCGAGCACCCGGTAATTGCCAATAAAACCACCATAGGCGGTCTCCACCCCGATGATGGCGACAATAATCTCTGGGCTCAGACCGTAGTCTTGGCTGATTTCTTCGAGTAATTCCTGGTGTTCATTCCAGAAACTCACACCATCGCGAATCCGCTTATCGGTAATAAAAATCGGCCGATATTCACCCCAGGTGCGTGATTCAGCAGGCCGGGTAATGGCATCAATAATACTTTGCTGAAAACGGGCTTTTCCAAGCAATGCAGCCACTTCATCGCGGGGCAAACCTGTTTGCTCAGAGGCTTGATCAATAAAGCTTTGCACCTCCGTGCGCTCTAAAAACTGGCTGTTAGCACCAGCGCTTAGGCTGAAAAAAAGACCGGCCGATAGTATTGCTGCCGGAATCGAAATTTTACTGATCATTAGCGTTCGTGCCCCAGAAAGCTTTGTTGTTTACGAATACTCATCAATATACCTAGCGCAATGGTTGCCGTCACCAATGCGGTGCCCCCGTAACTGAGTAACGGCAAGGGCACTCCCACCACCGGCAGCAAACCCAACACCATGCCACTGTTGACGATGATGTACACCAGCAGCGTCATGGAGATACCAGCCGCCAGCAAACGACCCTCTATAGTCACTGCTGTAGCGGCAATCCATAAGCCACGCCAGATCAATGCCAGATATAAACTAAAAAGCAATATTAACCCGGCAAAGCCAAATTCCTCAGCATAAACCGCCAGAACAAAATCGGTTGTGCCCTCAGGAAGAAAACGCAGATGCGATTGGGTTCCCTCCAGCCAACCTTTACCCCAGAAACCACCCGAGCCAATCGCAATCATCGATTGCAAGGTGTGGTAGCCTGCTCCCAGTGGATCGGCGGTGGGGTCGAGCAGTGTCAGCACCCGGGTTTTCTGATAATCACGCATGCCAAAAAACCACAGCAAGGGCGCAATAATCAGCACCGCTAGCACAACCCCCAGAAT
>DRZW01000137.1 GCA_011380105.1 Halothiobacillaceae bacterium | reverse complement strand
GCTGAATTCTTGCTCAATCTTAAACGCCAGTAAGATCTCAAATAGCTTGCGAGTGTAGGTTCGCTCACGAGTCAGATAAAAATTACGCGCCACCTGCATGGTGATGGTAGAACCACCTTGTGATTTCTCCCCGGTTCGGAGCAATTCAATCGCCGCCCGGGCCAAGCCCCGTAAATCCACGCCTTCATGTTCAAAAAAACGCCCATCCTCAGCAGCGACAAACGCATCCACGATCACTGGCGGCAACTCCTCGAACGCGACCGGGAAACGACGCTGCTCAGCGAATTCAGCAATCAGCCCACCATTGCGGTCGTATACGTGGAGCGGTTGTTTGAAACTAACATTACCCAGCTCATCGACTTCAGGCAGCTGCGTGTTGTACAAATGATACAAAACACCTAGTCCACCTAAAACGACTATTGCAATTAAAACAAGAAGATAGAAAAATGCCTTGATTATATTCATGAAGATGCGTTGTCCGACCGCCTGCGTCCAGTGCTATCATTCTCGACAATAAATGGAGTAATGTCGACAATGAATGTCATGTTGACTTATGATGAGCATGTGGACGAAATTAACTTTTACTGTGCACGAGCAGCGCGATATCCTTGGCTGATCGTGACACACTCTCAAAAGGAAAGGAGTAGTCGTGCCCCTCTTAAATTTTAAACCACCCAAAATTGGTGTCGACATTAGTTCAACCTCGGTCAAGCTAGTGCAACTAAGCAAGAAAAAAGACCGATACCAAATCCTCGCCCTGGCTGTTGAAAAATTACCCGCCGGTGCAGTTCAGGGTAAATCTGTTACCGATATTGATGCGGTTGCGGTTGCTATCAATCGCGCCGTCACACGTTGTCGGATCAAGGCAAAAAACCTGATTTTGGCCGTACCCTCTTCGGCGGCCGTCAGTCGCGTGATCCGCATTGAGAATCCGGGCAACGAGTTCGAGCTTGAAGAACAGGTTCGCATGGAAGCCGATCAGCATATTCCTTTCCCAATCGAGGATGTTAATTTCGACTTCGAACCCATCGAGACTGATGTTGCCGGAAAACGCAAAAGGCGGCAACAACAGGGCGAAGATGCCAGTATCGAAGTACTTATGGCGGCAACCCGCACCGACCACGTCGATAGCCGCGTTGCAGTCGCTGAAGCCGCCGGCATGAAAGTAGACATTATCGATATTGAATCGTTCGCCTTACAAAATGCCTTCGCTACGTTTATTGCCCCCACGCTAACGCCCGAACAGCTGCTTCAGCCCGTGGCCCTCTTCGACATTGGGGATTCTTCGATCACGATTAACGTATTTATTAACGGGGAGATCGCCTACACCCGCGAGCATGATGGCGGCGGCGGGATCCTCACCGAAGATATTGCAGCTCACTACGGTATCAGCTCAGAGGAGGCTGAAGAGAAAAAAATAAATAATCAGCTGCCTGAAGACTACACGCGCAAGGTGCTGCAACCTTTCCTTGACACGCTAGCTATGAATATCGAACGCTATCTTCAGTATTACTACGCCGACTCTCACGGCAGCGCGGTCAACTTAATCTTACTTGCTGGTGGCACCACGAATACAGATGGCATTGTCGATCGGGTTTACGATGAAACTGGCATTGAAACCCGAATCGCCAACCCGCTTGCCCAAATCGATAGAGGACCCGGCGTTTCCGCCGAACAAATAGCTCGTCACGGCTCAGCATCACTGATTGCTGCGGGCTTAGCGCTGAGGAGTTTCGACTAATGAGACGGATAAACTTACTACCCTGGCGTGAAGAGCGTCGGGAAAAGCGCCAAAAGGACTTTCAGATTCACCTTGGCTTAACTGTGATACTTGCCGGAGTAGTTGCAGCAGGCATCCATTTCTATATGGATTCAAAAATTAACCACCAGAACCAACGCAATGCCTACCTTAAGGGCGTTATTAATGACCTCGACCGGCAAATCCAGACCATCGACGATCTGCGCGACAAGAAAGCCGAATTGGTAGCGCGCATGCGGGTAATCGAAGACTTACAATCTACACGCCCTACCGTGGTTCATTTTACCCGGTCGATGGTAGAAACCTTACCCGATGGCATACAGCTAACCGAGCTATCTGTTAACAATGACGAACACATCAGCATTCACGGCTATGCTGATGCACAGGCTCGCGTTGCCGACTATCTGCGCGCACTTAATCGTGCGGAATATGTTGGTCAAGCCAGCTTGGTTGGTTCCGGGATTCTGGCAGAAGCCAATGGAGCGGGTCGCTATGCTTTTACCATCAATGCTCGCATCACCCCACCTGATAACGAGCAGGATGAATAAGGGACTAATCTGATGGATATCAACGAACTCAGAAATCTGGATATGCAAACCATCGGGCTGGCCTCGCTTGGCACCCGAATGGTTATCTTTGCTTTTGTTTTTGTGGTGATTCTCGGCGGCGCCATCTACTTTTTCACCCTGCCGCAGATAGATCGATTAGAACGACTCGAACGTGAAGAGCGCTCGCTGATCAACACTATTGATGACAAGCAACAACTCGCTGTTAATCTGCCGCAGTATGAAGCGCAGATCGAAGAAATGGAAATCCGTTTCGGCGAGCTACTCCAGCAATTGCCCAACAAACAAGAAGCAGAAGCTTTGATTGATGATGTGGCGCAAACCTCCCTCGCTGCAGGACTATCAAACCGTCAAATCCAACCTGGCAATGAGCGCGTTCACGAATTTTACGCCGAAATGCCTTATACACTCGTCATTCAAGGCACCTATCGCCAGTTGGTAAATTTTATCAGCGACACTGCCAATTTGCCCCGCATTGTAACCTTGCATAATCCGACCTTTAAACCGCACGGGGCGCAGGATCGCGAGCAGCCTCAACTGACAATGACCATCCAAGCACGCACATATCGCTATTTGGAGGATGGGGAATGATAAAGCCGAAACACTCAGTACGACTTGGTGATCCTAAAACACGTCTAATGACGCTAGCAGGCTTGAGCGCTCTTTTTTTAATAGGCTGCACTCAGGATATGAGCGACTTACGCAATGAGGTCAATCAATTAAAACAGCGCCCTGGCGGTGAGATTGAGCCTATTCCTGAAATGAAGCCAATGCCGAGCTATGCATACATGGTGCCCACTGAGGCTCGCACCCCGTTTGAGCCACCCAAACAACCAGAAGATGGTGCTGACACCTCGCACCTAGCCCCGGATACCGACCGCCCACCAGAACCGCTAGAGGCATTTCCTTTAGACGCGCTATCCATGCACGGCATCATCTCTAAGGATGGCATAGAATATGCTTTAATTAAAGACCCAGAGGGTATCGTGCATGAAATCACAATCGGGAGATACATGGGCCAGAACTACGGTGAAGTTATTTCACTGAATGAACATCGCGTTGAACTCCTTGAAGTCATCCCTGATGGACAAGGCGGTTGGCGCGAGAGAATAACCACTATCAGCTCAAGGACAGGTGGATAATAAAAGCCATGAAAAGGAGCACTATGAATAAATTAAGCCAAGAAATTCGCCGACTGCGCGTCAGCCGCAGTTTGGGCATTATCGCTCTTACGCTTGCACCAGGCTGGGCACTGAGTGCGAATCTGGAAAACATCCACTACCAGAAGCAATCTGATGGCAGTGTGACGGTGTTATTTCAATTAAATGAACCGCTATCCGGCCAGCCGAGCAGCTTTCAGATTGACAATCCAGCCCGGGTGGCCATTGATCTCCCCGAAGTAACTAACCGCACCGGCTCCTATCGCAGCGATGTTGATATAAACATGATTCGCTCTTTAACCTTGGCCGATGCCGGTGACAAAACCCGTGCGGTATTCAACCTCAGTCAATCGGGCCCTTATGAAATCAAAGTCCGCGACAATCTCGTCGCGGTGCAATTTCATGAAGCCAAAAAACCGGTCAAAACAGACGCGGGCACACCCATTTCCAGTCCAGGAGACATACCAGCTGCCACCATGGATG
>DRZW01000020.1 GCA_011380105.1 Halothiobacillaceae bacterium | reverse complement strand
TGTTTAGTTCGGTTTCCTGCGAATTTAATATCTGCTTCATGTCCTGCATATTAAATTCGCTGTCTATTTCCGCTTTAGCATTATGGATAAACTTACGGATCTTGTAGGTCCACTCACCCGCTGCTCGCGCCGCACCGGGCAGCCGCTCCGGCCCCAGCACCAGTAGGGCCACGACAAAAATCAGAAAGACTTCCCAGACGCTAAATCCAAACACCTTTGGTACCGCCTATGGCAGGATTAGCTGCTTTTTTTGTCTGAACCCGAGGTCTCGGGGTTATCAGCTTGGCGTTTGGCACCGGCTTCAATGTTCTCGCCCTCAATTACTCGTCCCGCGTCCGGCTGCTGACCTTCTTTATGGGCTAATTGCTCGGTTTCTTTTTTGCGCTGAGCCTCTTCTGCATCTTTTTCAGCTTCATCCTTCACCGCGGATTTAAAGCCTTTGATCGCGCTACCTAAGTCGGTGCCTAAGTTCTTTAAGCGCTTGGTGCCAAATAACAACAATACAATGATAAGAACAATAACCCAGTGCCAAATGCTAAACGTACCCATACCAACCGTCTCCTGAAATGTCGTTAATCTTGTGCCCGACTTGCCTTTTCATCAAGCCCCGATAAACCAAAACGCCGCTCGAGTTCGGCAAAGACTTCTTCTGGCCGCCTGTTGGCAGCCGACAATAATACCAGAGAGTGGAACCACAAATCGGCTGTTTCTAAAACAAGCTTGTCTGAGTCCTCACCCACACCTGCCAGTGCGGTTTCTACGCCTTCTTCTCCAACCTTCTGGGCAATCTTGGCCCGCCCCTGATGATGCAACCGCGCCACATATGAGCTATCGGGGGATTCGAGCTTGCGCTGTTCTATCAATGCAGCCAAACGCGCAATAATATGGGCTTGCTGATCATTGGCTGCCATAAATCGTCTCCGGATCCTGCTTGACTGCATCGGTTATCTGCCACCGCCCGTCGATCAACTTGCGGTAAAAACAGCGCTCCCGGCCTGTGTGACAAGCGATGCCCCCGACCTGTTCAATTTGCAATAGCAAAACATCACTATCACAGTCTAGGCGCATGGATTTAACTTTCTGCACATGCCCGCTTTGCTCGCCTTTGTGCCAGAGCCGATTGCGTGAACGCGAGAAATACACCGCCTCTCCTGTCTGCGCGGTCTTGGCTACAGATTCGCGGTTCATCCAAGCGAACATCAGCACCCGGCCGCTTTCTGCATCCTGCACAATGGCCGGCACGAGGCCACTGGCATCAAAGCTGATTTCATCAATCCAATCTTGGTTCAGGGTCATGTTGATTCGCGTTTAGACTTAAGAGGATAAGTGAGTATATCAGCCATTTATCGCACTTCGATACCTGCATCGGCCATCGCTACTTTGGCCTCGGCAATCGAGTAGGTACCGAAGTGAAAGATGCTGGCCGCCAATACGGCATCGGCATGCCCGTGAGTAATGCCTTCGATTAAATGGTTTAGATTACCCACGCCGCCGGAGGCAATTACCGGGATACTGACCGCATCGCTAATCGTCCGCGTCAATGCCAGATCAAAGCCTGATTTGGTGCCGTCTTTGTCCATGCTTGTCACTAGCAGCTCACCGGCACCCAACTTGGCCATTTTGATCGCCCATTCTACGGCATCCAGCCCGGTAGGCTTGCGCCCGCCGTGGGTGTAAATCTCCCAGCGTGGCGGCTCATCATCTGCCGAGATGCGCCGGGCATCAATCGCCACCACGATGCATTGCGAGCCAAAAGCATCAGCCATTTCAGCAATACGCTCGGGGTGAAATACCGCCGTGGTGTTAATTGAGACCTTATCGGCTCCGGCATTGAGCAAGCGACGTACATCAGCGAGTGTGCGAATACCCCCACCCACGGTCAGTGGGATGAATACCTCTTCGGCGACCTGTTCGACCACATGTACCATCGTCGCTCGGCCTTCGTGCGAGGCAGAAATATCCAAAAAAGCCAACTCATCTGCGCCCGCTTGGTTATAACGCCGCGCGGCCTCAACCGGATCACCAGCATCTTGCAAGCCTTCAAATTGCACGCCCTTGACCACGCGGCCATCGGCCACATCCAAGCAGGGGATGATTCGTTTTGCCAGACCCATAAATTATTCCGTAAACGGCGGAATGCCCGCACGCTCATCAATGCGTTTTTGCGCGGCGGCTAAATCAATGGTGCCCTCGTAAAGCGCCCGGCCAATAATCGCGCCGCTAACCCCGTCTTCAGCCGCATCGATTAACAGATCAATCTCGTCCATCTGCGAGATGCCACCGGAGGCGATAATGGGAATACGCACGCTGCGAGCCAGCTCACGGGTGGCCTCGATATTCGCACCCTGCATCATGCCATCACGGGAGATATCAGTGAAGACAATCGCGGCGACTCCATCCTGCTCAAACCGCTTCGCCATGTCGGTTACATCATGGTTAGAGAGCTTCGACCAGCCATCAACCGCGACCTTGCCCTCGCGCGCATCCAACCCGACGATAATATGCCCGGGGAAAGCAAGACAGACATCTTCGACAAAATGCGGCTCGGACACCGCTTTAGTGCCGATAATGACGTACTCCACGCCCAAATCGAGATATTGCTCGATGGTTTCTTCATCGCGAATGCCGCCACCAACTTGAATGGGCAGATCGGGGCAGGCCTCGACGATATCCTGAATGACCTGGCGGTTGACGGGGCTACCGGCAAACGCGCCATCTAAATCGACCAAGTGCAGCCGGCGCGCTCCGGCATCGACCCAGCGTTTAGCGACTGCCACCGGGTCATCCGAAAATACAGTGTTGTCTTCCATCCGCCCTTGACGCAGGCGAACACATTTTCCTTGCTTTAAATCAATCGCGGGAATTAAGAGCATGGTTTCGGCGTCCTCGATACGCGCGTTGTCAAAAAACAAACTATCTAAACACCCTGCCAACGGGTGAAGTTACCCAGCAACGCCAGTCCATCCGCAGCGCTTTTTTCCGGGTGAGCCTGAATGGCGAACACATTATCCCAGGCCAGGGCGGCAGCGTACTCGATACCGTATTCTGCACTCGCGGCAATGTACTCAGTTTGTTCAGGCTGGCAATAATAACTATGCACAAAATAAAAGCGGGCACCATCATCAATGCCGGCAAACAGGGGATGGTCAATTTTCTGCTTTAACCTATTCCAGCCCATCTGCGGCACTTTGCGGGTTTTATCAGCTGCAAAGCGAATTACCCGACCGGGGAGCCAATCGAGCAAATCCACGCCATTGTTTTCTTCGCTATGCCCTAAAAGCACCTGCATGCCCATGCAAATCCCTAAAAAAGGGCGTGTTTGAGCTGCCTGATGCAACGCAGCCGGCAGATTGCGCTCATGCAATGCCTGCATGCAATGCAAAGCGGCACCTTGCCCGGGAAAAACAACCCGCTCTGACTCCAGCACCACCTCGGGGGCATCGGTTAGCACCACATGGGTGTTCGCCGGGGCAACATGCTCAAGCGCCTTAACCACCGAGCGCAGATTACCCATGCCATAATCGACCACCGCGATCTGACTCATGACTACAATGACCCTTTCGTGGAGGGGATAACACCTAGCTGACGCTCATCTTCGGTCAACGCCATCCGCAGGGCGCGGCCAAAAGCCTTGAAAATAGTTTCGGCCTGATGGTGGGCATTGTCACCACGGATGTTATCAATGTGCAAGGTGACCGCTGCATGGTTGACAAAACCACGGAAAAACTCACTGACCAATTCGGTTTCAAAGCGTCCAATAAGCGCTCGGGTAAAATCGCATTCAAACACCAACCCCGGCCTGCCAGAAAGATCAATCACAACCCGAGACAAAGCCTCATCTAAAGGTACATAGGCGTGCCCGTAACGGAAAATACCCCGCTTATCCCCCACGGCCTTGGCCAGCGCCTGGCCGAAGACAATACCGCAGTCTTCTACGGTGTGGTGATCATCAATTTCGGTATCGCCATCACAGTG
>DRZW01000018.1 GCA_011380105.1 Halothiobacillaceae bacterium | reverse complement strand
TCTGAGTAACCGTCCGTTCACCCTCAAAGGTGATTCCGGAATCTATACCTGTGATGCACTGATTATCGCCACCGGCGCCAGCGCGCGATATTTAGGCTTGGAATCTGAACAAAAATTCCGTGGCCAAGGAGTTTCGGCCTGCGCAACCTGTGATGGCTTTTTTTACAAAAACCAAACCGTGGCTGTTGTCGGTGGAGGTAATACCGCTGTCGAGGAAGCCTTATATCTCTCTAACATTGCCGCAAAGGTACATTTGGTTCACCGCCGTGACCGCTTTAGAGCAGAAGATATTCTGATTGACCGGGTTATGGAAAAGGCCAACAATGGCAATATTGAAATCCATTGGGATCACCAAGTCGATGAAGTATTGGGCGATCACTCTGGAGTGACCGGTTTGCGCATTGCACACACCAAAACCAAACAAACTACTGATCTGGCTTTATCTGGGGTCTTTATCGCCATCGGCCACACCCCTAACACCGGCATTTTCAAAGATCAATTAAACATGCAGGATGGTTATATCAAGGTCAACAGTGGCACGGAGGGCAATGCCACCGCTACATCCGTTGAAGGGGTCTTCGCTGCCGGTGATGTTATGGATCACGTTTATCGCCAAGCCATTACTTCCGCTGGCAGCGGTTGCATGGCAGCATTAGATGCTAAAGCCTATTTGGAAAAATTACAGAGTAAACACTAACAACTACTTGCAAGGAGTTTAATTATGGATCCCACCATCGCAGGATATATCGTGCTACTGGCACTGACACTGGGTTTAAGTGGGGCGCTACGCGCAGAGCGAGAGCACTGTGGCCGTGGTCTGCTGCTGGTGATTGCCTTAGCTGGCTTTTTGGTCGTCGCCTCATTAGCCACCTTACTCACCGCTGGCTCAGGCACAATCATGATTATCGCCGCTATTGCGACATTCTTCGCTGCCCAGTCGGCAACCACCGGTTTTTTGCTGTTACGCCAAGAAATTCACGCCGAGCAACATGCCGATCAGGCCATGCCTGAAACGAATCAGAACACGCCTGCCAGAACAACGCAGCAACCCAACCAAAAGCAGGGAGAATAAACGCATGGGTATCGGTTTTTATATTGACACCGTCGGGTTTTACGCTCTTTTAATTATTCTCGTTGCCCTTACAGCATTAACCGATCCAAAAAAACGCCCTAGCTGGATCTGGGCCATCCCCATCGCACTGGCACTGGTTTTAATCGGCACCATCGTCTCTAGCTTTCGGGGAGAAACATCAGCTTTCGACTGGCGGCCTTGGTTGGCGATTCTTGCCTTAGGGCTAGGTGTGGCTGTAGCGATGCGTCGTCCCAAATCACAAAAAAACACGGTGCATTACATTGATCTGGTGCGCGGCATCAGCATTATTCTGATTGGCAGCGGAATCACCCTTACATTGCTCGGCACTATTGGCTGGACACAGTACAGTCTCGCGGTATCTTCATTTGATCTGCGTTTAATTGCCGTAATCGGCCTTTTTATTGGGGTTTGGAGTGCCACCACCGGTCTGATGTTCTGGCTTCGCACCAACGAGCACCTCTCCGGTAGCGATGATCCTTCGTTCGGGCAACGTTTAGGGCAGTGGCTGGTGCTGGCAATTATCGTTATCTTGGGTTTGATCGCCGTGGTTAAACCCGATTCTGCCACCGCTCCGCTGATTCTGATGATGGTTTTAGCAGTGGAATGGGCTGCATTAACCGCGCTGGCAACCCGGCAGGAAAACCTGATCTGGGCTCAGGCCAAGCACATTGGCTTTATTGGTGCGGCCATTGTTATGCTTGGCTATGTACAGGCAAGCATTCTACTGCTGGCTATCGGCTCACTGGTTGTTGCTGGTGCGATCCACTTTGTGCGCCGTGAAGGCTCGTTCTGCCAGATAAACCGTCGTGAATTTTATGAAAACGAACATAAAGAGCCGATTGATTTTAACCATCAACCCCGCGATTAACCCTTGATTAATCGCCGCTGCAAAAAACCCGCCCTGGGCTTAGCCTTAAGGCGGGTTTTTTAATGACTTAAATCATCAAGGGTTAATGTAAAGGATTCTACAAAGGTTTCCCGGAAATAGCGCAGTGCCGGTAGGCTTTGTTGGTACTTGTCGAGTTTTTCCTGCAAATAAAGCTCGGCACGATGAAATTCATTATTCCCAGCCGCGCGTTCTTCAATGCATTTAAGATAAGCGGCCAGCGAATCGGCTGCCTTGACTCGTAGCGCTAAGTCTTCGGGAATTTCTTTGCTGAGCATTACCCCGGCAAAACGCTTTTGCAAATTTTCAGGTAATAGATTGAGCAGCTTTTCCTCGGCGTGGGCTTCCAGCGCTTTGTATGAATCACGAATATCAGCCCGGAAATATTTAACCGGGGTGGGCAGATCACCGGTGATGATCTCTGATGCATCATGATACAAAGCAATGATTACCGCCCGTCCGGTATCTATGTTCTCACCAAAGAGTTCGTTGCCAATCTCACACAGTGCATGCGTGAGCATGGCTACTTGGAGACTGTGCTCTTGAATATTTTCACTGCGGGTATTGCGCATTAACCCCCAGCGATAGATATATTTCATCCGCGAGAGATAAGCAAAAAAATCGCTGCGCTGGTCGTGCTTCATCCGTTATTCTTATCCTAAATATGCGTTTGCGGCTTAAAACCGGCTTGAATAAATTCTTCATGCAATTGCAGGGCGTATCGATCGGTCATGCCCGAAATCATATCTGTGACCAATTGTAGCTCCCGGTAACGTAATGGCATGGGGTTATCAGGCGAGGTAAACACCCGCCGATAATTTTCAGAGATGCGCTTGTAAATATAGCCCGCCAACGGGGTGGTGCGATTGCTTTGCGGATCAGCCGGATCCTGGCGATGGGTAATGGCATACCAGAAAGCATCCATCAATCCGTGGATAACCTCAAACCCGGTTAACTCCACCCGTAACACCGAGCGATGCTGGTAGGCATGCTGGCGATTGCTTTTTTTAAGCGCATTGAGCAGAGAACAACCTGGTGAGCAATCAAGCAAACTTTGTTTAAGCCGATCATTTACAATATCGTCAAAGCGCTTACAGAAGGTGTTGGCAACCACGGACATTAAGCTGCCAATGGCCCGAATCCGGAAAGTTTGCATGGAAATATCATTAAGCTCACTGGGCGATAACGGCTCACGCCGATAGGCCTGATGCTCTTCGCGCGCTGCCTGACAAACCGCCTGGGTAACGGGGTCATCCCCTGCTTCATGTTCCAAAAATGCCAGCGTATCGGAAAACGACAGCAAGCCTTTTTTAACCGCATCCTCAGCATCTAAGACGGTATAGGCTATATCGTCGCAGGCTTCCATCAGCCAGGTTAGCGGATGGCGCTGGCCTGCTGCCAACCCCACCTGTGGCCAGATGGATTCAACAATGTCGCGCTCTGATTGGAAAAAACCATGTTTTTTGCGAGCAACATGATTTTTATCAATTTGATCAGAAGCCGTGGGGTATTTGATTAAGGCCGCCAGACTGGCAACAGTTAAGTTCAAGCCAAAACTATCGTTGATTAACTGTAACTTGGTAAGCAACCGCAGTGTTTGCGCATTTCCTTCAAAGTGCAGAAAATCGTTGCGCATTGCCGGGCTTAACTGCTCATCGTCCAGTATCTGCTCATTCTGGCTGAACCAGCGAGCAATCGCCATCTCACCCTGATGACCAAAAGGCGGATTGCCTAAATCATGCGCCAGACCGATGGTCGCCAGAATAGCGGGAATATCGCGACAAGCATTCGCGCATTCTGCCGCCATTTTGCGATTGAAACTTAGATCAATCCCCACCGAGCGGGCCAGATTGGAAACCTCAAAAGAATGCGTCAACCGTGTGCGGGCCGTATCACCCCGTTCAAGCGGAAAAACTTGAGTTTTATCCGCCATCCGCCGCACTGGTGAAGAAAACAACACACGGTCATAATCGCGTTCAAATGCCGTTCTTGGCTGTGCATTCGCTATTTGCCAC
>DRZW01000095.1 GCA_011380105.1 Halothiobacillaceae bacterium | reverse complement strand
TTATCGTACTTAGCCTACTGGCGTTTGCCTCTGGCGGGCCGGAAGGACCGCTCTCATTGTTATTGATTATCGCTGTGGGTATGGCTGCCGCGTTACTAGGCGGGCGATCGGCAATTGGTTATGCCGCAGCAGGAACACTACTCACCTTAGGCGGCGCCTTGGCTACCGCTTTTTTCACCAACCAGCCACCCCCATACACCAGCACCGGCTTTCTAGGTTTGGCGTTGTTTATGATGGCCACGTTGGTCAATAGTCTTGAGCAACGCACCCGCCGCTGGCAACTGCACTCTTTGGCCCGCGAGCGCGAAGCTCAATACCGTTCAGCACTAGCATTGCGGATTATTGAACAATCCGATGACGGCCTGATTATCTGCCAGCCGGATGGCGGGATTGAGTACATCAACCAAGCCGCGCTAACTCTGCTCCACCCCAACAAGGCAACAGCCGCCCGTTATCAAGGCCTCCCGCTTAACTATCAGCACCCACAACTCGCCGATACACTGGCACAGTGGCTAAAACAGCCGGAGAAAACCCGTTTTGACTTTGATCATCCGCACCGTTTTCGTGCAAGTTTTCACTATTTAAAAACCGAACTCGGCCCGCGTGCGCTGATCATGCTGCTGGATTTATCGGCCGAAGACGAACGGGTCCAGCGCGATAAACTCGCCTCGTTAGGACGCTTGATTGCATCCATTGCCCACGAGCTACGCAATCCATTATCCTCGATCCGTCAGGCATCCGATTTGCTACCCGGCGCGCAAACAGCCGAGGAGCGCAACCAATTAACCGATATTATCAAGCGCCAGACCCAGCGAATTAATCGTTTGGTTGAAGATGTACTCAATGCCGCGCGTACCCCCCGGGTTCAACCGGTGGCGATTGAATTACAACACTGGATGGCGCATTTCATAGCACAGCAAAAAGCCTTATTTGACAAACAGAACCCACAGATCGAATGCCACCTAGGCCCCGATGCGCCCACCATCTGGTTCGATCGCGTCCATCTGGAACAGATTTTATCGAATCTAGTAGCCAATGCGATCAATCACCACCCAACAGGTACCGACGAGCCACCGTTTGTTCGCATCTTACTCAACCGCACTCAGCCAGGACGATTTGTGCTGGCGGTTTGTGATCAAAACCCGATTATCCCGCTAGATACTCGCACCGCCATGTTCGAGCCTTTTTTCACCACCCATCAAGCTGGTACCGGGCTAGGCTTGTTTATTGCCAGAGAACTGGCGCAAGCGAATGAAAGTGACTTGGCATGGCACCCGGCCGACGAGCAAGACAACCGCGGCAACTGTTTTACATTAGACTTGAAAGCCGCACCGGATTGGCACGACAATAACGACACTTAAAGGCGGCTTGCTGCCACCCGGAACTTTGAAACGGACAATTCACCCGACCAATCAACCCTTTCAGACCAAGGAACCGATGGATGGCTTACTGCCTGATCGTTGATGACGAAGCAGATATTCGCACTCTGCTCTCACTGTACATGCAACGCGAACAGATCACCCCGATAGAGGCCGCTGATCTGAGCGAGGCACGCGCGAAGCTGGCGGCCGAACACCAACGCCTTGATCTTTGCTTGACCGACATGCGCTTACCGGATGGCGACGGGCTAGATTTAGTCGAGGAGATCAGCCGTGACTACCCAAACCTACCGGTTGCGGTCATCACCGCTCATGGCCAGGTTGATGCAGCCGTTCGCGCCTTAAAAGGTGGCGCGTTCGACTTTATCAGCAAACCTATCGAACAGGACACCCTGCACCGTCTGCTGCGCGATGCACGCAATCTTAAAAAACGCCCCCCTCATCATGCACCTGATGCAGACAGTGCCGCCAATCAGGATCACAATGATCTTGGCAATCTAGTCGGACAGTCTCCGGCTATGCAGCAATTAAAATCGATGATCTACAAGGTCGCCCGCTCGCAGGCACCGGTATTTATTCAGGGTGAATCCGGCACAGGCAAGGAGTTGGTCGCCCGGGAAATCCACCATCACAGCAGCCGCGCCGACGGCCCCTTTGTGCCGATCAACTGCGGGGCGATACCTGCCGAACTGATTGAAAGCGAACTATTCGGCCACCAGAAAGGGGCTTTTACCGGTGCTAACCGGGAATCGATCGGCCTATTTCGAAGCGCCGAGTGCGGGACGGTGTTCTTGGATGAAATCGCCGAATTACCGCTGAATTTGCAGGTAACACTGCTACGGGTATTGCAAGAGCGCCGCGTTCGACCGGTGGGTTCGAGCACAGAAATACCCATTGATGTCCGCATCATCTCCGCCTCCCATCAGGATTTGGCACAGGCGGTTAAAGAAGGGCGCTTTCGCCACGATCTCTTTTACCGGCTAAACGTGATCGGACTGCGTGTTCCGCCGCTACGCGAGCGGCTATCGGATTTACCGCTGCTAGTCGATCACATCACCGCACGCCTAGCCGCGCGCGATCAACGCCAACAACCTGCGGTGACAGCCGATTTACTCAAATGGCTTGAACATCAGCCGCTAACCGGCAATGTCCGCGAACTAGAAAACCTGCTAGAGCGCGCCATGGCGCTCTCTGATAATGACACCTTAACCGTGGAAGACGTAGCTCCAGACGCCATGCTCTCGGGCACAAACAGCACCGCAGCTGTCTCCGATATGCAGTCTTCTACTAACCAACCGGCCACCGCACCGGGAATAACGGCACATACCGATGAGCAGCAAATGGTTCTAAACGCATTGGAGCAGACCCGCTGGAATCGCACCGAGGCGGCACGAAAGCTCGGCCTGACCCTGCGCCAGCTCCGCTACCGGCTAAACAAGTGGGGCTGGAACGAGCGAACTTAGCCTAATCGGCCAACGCCCGTAATACCGCCGGCGGTAACGCCCATACCAAGCGCGCATTCCCCCGGCTAATACGATGATCAAAACGCAGCAATATCATCCCGCCTTTTTTCATCGGCATATTACCCAGTGGCCGACCACAGAGCAGAACTTCGGCCACCTGGCCGATTTGCGGTTCATGACCAACCACCGCCAGCCCGTCAACCACCGGCTGCTGGCAAAGCCAGTCAACAATGTCTTCCACATCAACCAGAGGCGCTAGGGATGGCTGCTCTTCAATCGCTTTCACCTCCAGAGCATCCTGAACCAAATCAGCGGTTTGCCGTGCACGCACCGCCGGGCTGGTCACTAATCGTTCAATGGGCAATGCTAATGTCGTCAGACCGCGGGCAGCGAGCTGCATACGCTTCACCCCGCGTTCAGTCAGTGGTCGCAGATGATCCGGCTGACCGGTTTGCGCAAACTTGTCCCGGTCCTCGCTCGGGGCATGACGAATCAATAGTAAATCCATAATAACCTCAGATAGTGTTAGGAGTTTTAAGCATTAATTCATGGCGCCCACTGTCTACCAGACAGATGACAAACGGGTTACAAACAAATCCATACGCTGATTGAGAATATCAGTTAAGATAGTTTTTTGTGCTTTATCCAGCGCAAGACACTGTTACACTTTGTTAACGTATCTTCCAAGAACACTAAACAAAACCGAATTGCCGTGTCTGAGTATAAATCGACCCTAAATCTACCAAGCACTGACTTCCCTATGCGGGGGAACTTGCCCAAACGCGAACCACAAACCTTGGCGCGCTGGGAAGAGCGCGACCTCTACCGGGCAATTCGCGACCACTGCGCCGGCCGGCCCAAGTTCATCCTGCATGATGGCCCGCCGTATGCCAATGGCGATATTCATATTGGGCATGCAGTTAACAAAATCCTAAAAGACATCATCAACAAAACCCGACTGTTATCCGGCTTTGATACGCCTTATGTCCCCGGCTGGGATTGCCATGGCCTACCCATTGAGCTGGTGGTGGAACGCGAATACGGCAAACCCGGCGAAAAGCTGGATGAGAAAGCCTTCCGCGAGAAGGCGCGCGCCTATGCAAAAACCCAAATTGAACGCCAGAAAGCCGACTTTAAACGTCTTGGCGTGCTCGGTGACTGGAAAAATCCTTACCGATCAATGG
>DRZW01000115.1 GCA_011380105.1 Halothiobacillaceae bacterium | reverse complement strand
GGATCGCAGGACATCCGAACCATAGCCTTCCGGTACAGGGGCAAAGCGCAGCACCGGTGAGTGTTTGAGGTTACCTGGCCGCAACGCCCGGCCTGGTTGATTAAGAGGTAGGTTGGCTGCAGCCGCTCGTTGCAGATAATCCACCCAGTGTTCTGCCAAATTAGCGACCGTTTCTTCATCGCCTGCTTGAGTCAGGTTGGATAATTGCTCACGGTATATCTGGCTAAGATGGTTTCGTAGCGGGGTTTGTGACTGCGCCAGCATTTGGCGGGACCATTGCTCATAGCTTTGTTCGAGCATGCTTAGATCAACCAGCCATTCACCCGGATAATCGACCAGCTCAATTTGCAAGCGGCTGCTGCCAATATGGTTTTGTTTTAACCAGCGTCGCCAGCCGCTTTCGGGCAGGGCATCGAGTTCGAGCACCAACCGAGAGATACCCTCAGTTGGCTCCGGCCAATGTGCGCTGCGGCTGATTAAGGCATCGCGAACCAATCGGAAGGGAAATTGCGGCAGGGTGGGGTGAAGATCATCGCGGATACGTGCCGAGCGCAGCCTGCGGCGTTCAAACGGGCCAAACCCTGCCAATGGCCCCTGTCCCCGGCGCGCATGCCAGGCATTGGCGGTCAACAGCGCCTGGGCGAGCGCACCTATAAATACAGTCTTACCCGAGCGCGCAAATCCAGTCACCCCAATCGTAACACGTTTGGTGGCAAGCTGATTCAGCGAATTTTTTAGCGAATAGGCCAATGACTCCTCCCAGTTGAAGGCGCGGTAAGCCAACTCCTAAAGAATAACAAATCACGTGATTCAGGCGAATCTGGCTCCGATCTGTTATATGAGTGGGCGTACCCTGTTGACTGATAACAAGCAAGATCTTTATTAACACAAGAGAACATTAAAAAAGGTGCTAGCCAGTTCAAGCACAGGTTTCTCAAAAGAGGCGAACAAGATATAACATGGTTTTCACTAGGGATCGTGCACCGCCCAATAATGCAAGCAGGTTACGCAACAGGTTTTTTTAAGGCACCTTAATGATTGGGATGATTTGTTGGCGATTAATAACTGCACTGATCTAGTCGAACTCGCCACGGTTCATTTAAGTCATGCGTAAACTGGTTATCAATGACTTCAAGTTCCAAGACGGAAAGCAGTTAATCGATTCGCAAGTAATCGATCAGTTAGATAGGAACGACGCCTGACTGCGGTAGGCTGGATTTGACAATAACCCTGTTCTCTGAGATATTGATAACTAAAAATGTATGATCACCCACCACAAACAAAAAAGACATCGCCCCAACTATCTCATTGGTTTTTTTTAATTTAAGAACACGCATTTTCTGACCGATAATCTACAAACCGCATCGCAGTAAGATATTGACCAAGTTATCTTAAAAAAAGTCGTGAGCGTATCGAATGCGAGGCCAACGGCATGCAGCTAAATATCTATATCCTAGCGTTAGGCGAGCTTTAAGCACCATCCTA
Organism: Halothiobacillaceae bacterium; assembly: GCA_011380105.1. Lineage (GTDB taxonomy): Bacteria > Pseudomonadota > Gammaproteobacteria > Halothiobacillales > Halothiobacillaceae > Guyparkeria. Next base: position 2,543 of record DRZW01000115.1, on the reverse strand, counting down.
CGCAGCAGTTGGGTTGCGTAAATGCTTTTCGAAATACCCGTTTTTAATATTAGGTATGACTGACAGGCTCATACCATCATCGGTGTGCGTTTAGTTTCATCAACCACATCGTTAAGCAAGTAGGCTCTACTAGCACGGACTGTTGTCTGTGTTTTTCGAGCGTCTTGATCCTGGGCTGTAATGGATCAGTGTCCGTATTAGCCATTTTTTCTGATCTTATGCAGTCCTTTTTTATTAATTTAAAAGGGATAATAAGTTATGACAACGGCTGAAACAAAAGCCCCGCGTAGCACAATTCTGATACCGGTCTTTATGCCGGCGATGATTGTGATTACCTTAATGGTCATTGGCACTATCAGTAACCCCGAATTGGCTGGAGAGGCATTTTCAAGCACGCTTAATTGGATAACGGAAACCTTCGGCTGGTTTTACATGCTGGCTGTGGCCTTATTTCTGATTTTTATTCTGATCGTTGCGTTATCCAAATATGGCGATATTAAGCTTGGTCCTGATCATGCCACGCCGCAATACAGCTTTCCGGCCTGGTTTGCCATGTTGTTTTCAGCCGGTTACGGCATTGCGCTGTTATTTTTCGGTGTCGCTGAACCTGTGTTGCACTATGCTAGTCCGCCGGGTGTTGAAGATCCGCAGACCATTGAGGCTGCTCGTGAGGCGATGCGGATTGCCTTCTTCCACTGGGGCTTTCACATCTGGGCGATTTACGGTTTAGTCGGGCTGGTCTTGGCCTATTTTGCTTTTCGTCATGGCTTGCCGTTGTCGATGCGTTCGGCTTTATATCCACTGATCGGGGAGCGCATTTATGGCCCGATTGGTCATATCGTTGATTTAATTGCAGTATTGGGTACGCTGTTTGGGATTGCAACCACATTAGGCTTATCCGTCGCGCAACTTAATGCGGGCTTAAGCCACCTCTGGCCAGCAATACCGGTGAGCACTACGGTGCAGGTTCTCGCCATTGTGGGCATTACCGCACTGGCTATTATTTCGGTAGCAGCCGGGCTTGATAAAGGCGTAAAGCGCCTATCGCAGTTTAATATGGTGCTGGTTATCGGCATTATGCTGTTCGTCTTTATCGTCGGGCCGACCTTACTACTGCTAGAAATATTTGTTGAATCTACCGGCTATTATCTCTCCGGCTTAGTTGAACGAACCTTTAGCTTAGAGGCTTATGAAGGTACTGGCTGGATTGCAAACTGGACACTGTTTATTTTCGGTTGGACGATTGCTTGGGCACCGTTTGTTGGCTTGTTTATCGCCAAGATCAGCCGTGGTCGCACTATTCGCCAATTTGTATTGGGTGTGATGTTAGTACCGACTATCTTCACCTTTATGTGGTTTAGTGTGTTTGGTGGTACGGCGTTTAACGCCATCATGAACGAGGGCTATGAAGCGCTGATTGGGCAGGTTCAGGCAGATAATGCTGTAGCCTTGTTTATGCTCTACGAGCATTTACCCTGGTCGGTAATCACCTCATTTTTAAGTATTGTGCTAATTGTGACCTTCTTTGTGACCTCCTCAGATTCAGGCTCGCTGGTGATCGACTCTCTGACTTCCAAGCCCGATTTGCCCACGCCGGTATGGCAGCGTGTTTACTGGGCAAGCATTGAAGGTGTTATTGCGGCTGTATTGCTGGTTGCCGGTGGCTTGAGCGCGCTTCAGGCGGCATCCATTACTTCTGCATTGCCATTTGCCATTGTCATGCTAATTGCCGCTGTTGGCATGTGGCGTGCGTTACAGATTGAAGGATACCGTGAGGTTAGTCTGCAGCATCATATGAATGCAGCACGCCATCAGGCGGGGTCGCAAATCGAGCATTGGCATAAACGACTGAGCAACCTGTTGCATTTCCCAGGTCGTGAAAAAGTGGCGGCTTTTATCCGCACCGATGTCAAACAGGCCATGGTAAAAGTGGAAAAACAACTCGCTGATCGAGGCTGGCCGGTAGAAATGGAGTTTGACGATGAAAATGTGCGCGCCCGTTTGACTGTGGCCAAGCCGGGTGTGATGGAGTTTATTTACGAAATCCGCCTGCGTGCTTATGACATGCCTTCGTTTGCTTATCCAGAGCAACCCATGGAAGATGAAGCGTCCAAGCAATACTACCGGGCAGAGGTCTATCTTCGTCGCGGTGGGCGTGGCTACAATGTGTATGGCTATGATGAGGACTTGTTAATCAGCGATATCCTCGATCAGTTTGAGAAATACATGCACTTCTTGCACACCTCGCCAGGCGTACTGCCTTGGAAGATGGATAAACACGATGAGGATTTGGATAAATAATCCGCCAATAGCCTGGAACTGATCAGGCATCAATCAACAAAACCCCGGTAACTCGATAGTGCCGGGGTTTTTTGTGGTTTTTGTATAAAGGTGGTAAACGACTAAATCATCGGGTTTGCAAAGAATTAGCTCCCATGATCGCAGTTTCTTGCAACCCATTAAGCTCATATCAACTACATTGCTAAAAAAATTAGTGGGTTGCGAATTCTACTTCCTAAAAATTAGGTTGTATTGCGTGAGGG
>DRZW01000110.1 GCA_011380105.1 Halothiobacillaceae bacterium | reverse complement strand
CACCCGCCCGCTTGAATTTGTGGTTAATGAATCGCTCACCGCCGGGGCGCCCGCCACAAAACCAGAATTATCTAACCAGTCTGCTCCGCCTTCCGCAGAAGAGAGCAAAGTGAGCCCGAGCGCGGCGGCACCAGAGGCACAGTCGGATAGAACACCACCCGAACCAGCTTTGGATATCACCTCTGCAACCGAGCAGATTGATACCGGAGTTCCAGTTAATCCCCCAGACGAGCAAGCCGCGGCTAACACGCCAGCGGATTCGGCTTCGCAGGCTCGTGGCGGGGCTATGGTGGATGAACCGCCTGAGCATGAACTTACTCCTGCTGAACAACGAAGCCGCCGTGAACAAGAAGCTTTGGCGCAAGCGCGTGAACAAATACAACGCCATCCGGTCGTAGCGGTATTCCAGCAGCAGGCGGGTGCAACTTTTTTACCAGAATCGGTGCGTGTTACAAGCTGATGGTATTGTGCAGCCACACACCGAGCCGCTGTGCTTCTATAACGGTGGTTGTTTAGGTTGAATCTATTTTTGTTGGGTTTGATTTGTTTAAACCTAAGCTCATAATGTCGATAGACGAAACTTCGCGTAAAAATTGAGGAGAAAGGCTATGAAAGGTTTGGGTAATCTGATGAAGCAGGCTCAGGCCATGCAGGAAAACATGCAGCGGTTGCAGGAAGAAGTTGCCAAGATGGAAGTAGAGGGCCAGTCTGGCGGTGGCTTAGTCAAGGTGGTAATGACCGGCAAACATGAAGCCCGTCGGGTAGAAATCGACCCCAGCTTGTTTGAAGACGATAAAGACATGCTCGAAGATTTGGTGGCAGCGGCGATTAACGATGCCGCACGTCGGGTTGAAGAAAGCCAGCAAGAAAAAATGGCGGGCTTGACTGCAGGCATGAACCTGCCGCCGGGTTTAAAATTGCCATTTTAAGTTGCCTCACGCAAGGTACGAAGCAACTTTTGGATGTCCGTTTGAGCCTGATGCATTCGTGCCTGTCTGTTCAGTGCCCGGCCTAGCTGTTGTGTGATTATTAAAACCGGATCTTGCCTGTGCATTTCTCACCTAAATTCGCCACCTTAACTGAGCGTTTGCGTTGTTTACCCGGCGTTGGTCAAAAAACCGCTCAGCGAATGGCGTTGCACTTACTTGAACGCGACCGGGAGGGTGCTGCGGCAATCGCGCATGCTCTGACCGATGCCTTAGAGTCCCTAGGGCATTGTCGTTTATGTCGGGTTTTTACCGAATTTGAGATCTGTCCGGTTTGTGCCGATGAGCAGCGCGATAGGAGTATATTATGCGTGGTGGAATCACCGGCTGATTGGATTGCCATCGAGCAATCTGGTGCTTTTTCCGGCTTGTATTTTCTCTTGTTAGGCCGATTATCACCGCTTGATGGCATTGGCCCTGATGAGTTAAAGCTCAGCGAATTAGATGCCAGGCTTGATGACCCGGAACTAGAAGAAGTGATTTTAGCGACCAGTGCCACCATTGAAGGCGAGGCCACAGCCGCTTATGTCATCGAACGTGCCCGTGAGCGTCAATTGCGTATAAGCCGACTGGCGCAGGGTGTGCCGATGGGCGGGGAATTAGAATACATTGACGCCTCAACACTGACCTTGGCGTTACGCGGCCGACCATTTGAGTGATCGTCTCCTCTATTGGCCTTTGACCTAAAAGCCCTGCCAATATAAAAAAGCTTAGCCCATTTGCCAAAAGGCGGGGTTAAGCATTTTTTTGGATCTGATTATTCATGAGAAGAGCGAGTCGCTTTTCGTCGGTTTGTCATGACAAGGCCGGGTTTTGGCCGGTGATCAGATTGTCATCCCCCATGTTGAATTTCCGCTAATCATCTACTCAACTAAATAACCACCGTTTTGCATCATCCGCTGTTGCAGCGAATAGGGTATTGCAGCGGTCAGTCCAACTGGGCGCTCTTCGAGACGGTAAAGCAGGTTACTGACTTTCCGACCGATCAGCATCAGCTGAGCTGACGGTTTTTGCCAAAGCCTTAACTTGCTGGGGGGGAGTCTGCTTACGCGGTGCTGGTTTGCGGGCTTTTTCGCTGAGCAAAATGCCCAACCAACGGGTGTCAGGGTTTGATTCCAGCGCGATCTTGGCAATCATGGTTAATGGGATGGATAACAGCATGCCAACGGGGCCAAAAACCCAGCCCCAAACCAGCAGCGAGACCAACACCACCAGTGGTGATAACCCCAGTGAACGCCCCATTAATCTGGGTTCAATAATACTGCCGATCGTGATATTGACGGCCAAATACAGCAGGATTACCAAAACTACATCCATGAGACTCGGGCCGAGCAGGGCGATGATAACCGCAGGAAAAGCCGCAATAAATGAGCCGATGGTGGGAATGAAATTTAATAACCCAGCCACAATGCCCCAGAGCACGGCAAAATCAATATCCATAAAGTGCAAGCCCACCCCAATGATTACCCCGGTGGCGACACTGGTTGTGGTTTTGACCAGTAGATAGCGATAAACGCTGCGCAGAAAACGACGTGCCCGCACCCTTGCCCGGGAACGGCCGGGAAAAGCAGCAGATAGCTTGTCTGATAAATTGCGCTCTTCTAAAAGCAGGAACATAAAAAATAGTAATACCAATAAAGTGCTGGCAGTAAACTGGCCAACCCCGGCGGCGATGCCGGTGGCATAACTGGTAATCGCAGCCGCACTGGGTATGGGGAATTGATCGGGCACCAGCTCCGGAGGCAAACCACTGCTTTCTGCTAAATCCTGAATATAAACCAACCAGCCGGCTAGTCGTGCCTGATAGACCGGGGCTTGACTAGCAAGGCTTTCAGCGGCCCCCTTAATGGCAACAAATAATAAGAAAAATGCCAGCCCAACCATGGAAAAAAGCACGATACTGGCAAGATAACCCGGCACACCCAGGCGTTGCATCCATGTTAATGGCGGGGCACTGATAATGGCCAGAAAAGCGGCGAGCAAAAACGGCGTGACGATGTGATTTACGGTTTTCAAACCCGCGAGAATAATAAAAATAGCCGCTGCGGCGACCAGCCACTGAAATGGGCCGACCAATCGGTTACTTCCCATAGGTTCCCTGTTGTTATTAGTTGAATTCATATTATGCCTAAGTCAGCCGCAGATTAATCGCCAGTATACTCGATAAAGCCGTACTGGCGTAACAGCGCTTTAGGGTCGGGTTTTTTGCCTCTAAAAGCAATAAATAAATCCATCGCTGGGCGACTGCCGCCGCGTTCTAGAATATGTTCGCGGAAGGCACGGCCGGTCTGCTCATTTAGGAGACCTTCTTCTTGGAAACGGGCAAAAGCATCAGCCGATAGCACCTCTGCCCATTTATAGCTGTAATACCCAGCAGCGTAACCACCAGCAAAAATATGCGCAAAACCATGCGCAAAACGGTTGTAAGCAGGTGGCTTGACTACTGCTATCTCGGCTCGGGTTTGCTCTAGTGTGGTTTGAATATCTGGTTTGTTGTTCGGTTCATATTCGCTGTGCAAACGTAAATCAAAGCGCGAGAACTCCATTTGACGTACCAGATCAAGCCCGACATTAAACAAGCGCGATTGCTTAAGCTTATTAAATAATGATTCTGGCAGAGGCTCGTTGTTTTCAACATGGCGAGCGAACAGGTTTAACGACTCGCGCTCCCAGCACCAGTTTTCTAGAAACTGGCTGGATAGTTCGACTGCATCCCACTCCACCCCATTAATGCCACTAACACCGAATGTTTCCACTCGGGTCAGCATATGGTGCAGGCCATGTCCAAATTCATGAAATAAGGTTTCAACCTCGCTGTGGGTTAGTAGGGCGGGTTTATCCCCGACCGGCGGGCTGAAATTGCAGGTCAGAAAAGCAATCGGTGTTTGCCATACGCCATTGGCCTTACGGCCTCCTTGACGGGCAGCAGCCATCCAAGCGCCACCGCGTTTGTGTGGCCGGGCATATAAATCCAAATAGAAACCCGCCCGTAACTGCTTGTTTTCATCGAAGATTTCATAAAACTGGACATCCGGATGCCAGAT
>DRZW01000217.1 GCA_011380105.1 Halothiobacillaceae bacterium | reverse complement strand
GTTCATTCGAGTGCGAGCAGCCAGGGGGAAGAGACTAATCGCGCACCGCGCCGACGATTTCAACCTTTATCTGAAAAGAGCAAGGGCGGAAAGCCAGAATCACCACCCTGGAGGTGCATTACGACTAGGTTAACCTAGCTTTGCTGACCGTCTCTCCGCCTGCCTGGCCTTGGACCTGGTTGCTGCCTAGCGTCTTTAATTTTGGTTTTACCCCAATGGTCAATGATTGAGGTGCGCCTTGGTCGTATTGTATTTTTCGCGCCCCGGCGCATGCTGGTGTTGACAATCTTGGTCGGCAAACAGCGGTTATCGCTGATCGAGCTAACATAAAAACCCCAGCCAAGCCGGGGTTTTTATGTTTTGGGTTGAGCGGGTTTAAGCTAATCCTGATAAATAAAGCCAGATTTTACGCAACCTGCGGCAACAGGTGGCGCAACTTTTTCAGAGCAGCTGATTCAATCTGGCGAATACGTTCGGCCGATACGCCGTATTCACTGGCTAGGGTATGCAGGGTGGCCTTGGGTTCGTCTAGCCAGCGGCGAGTGAGAATATCCCGACTGCGGTCATCAAGCTGCGCCAGAGCTTCACCCATGGCATTAATACGATCTTGATGATCTCGTTGTCCGACTAGATCTTCCACTGAGACCTGATCCTGATCAACCAAGACTTGCTCAAAAGATGGCCCTTGATCGTCGTTATTACCTTCAAAGGCGGGTGCATCAAAAGCCAGATCCTGACCGTATAAACGTGCCTCCATGGTGGTGACATCGTGCTCAGAGACATCGAGTTCATTGGCGACGGTTTCGGTTTGCTCTTTATTAAACCAACCTAATCCGTCTTTTAGCTGGCGCATTTTGAAAAACAATTTGCGCTGCGCTTTGGTTGTTGCCACCTTAACAATACGCCAGTTTCTCAAGATGTATTCGTGGATTTCGGCTCGGATCCAATGTACCGCGAAGGTGACCAGCCGAACTTTCTGGTCAGGATCGAAGCGCTTAACTGCTTTCATCAAACCGATGTTGCCTTCTTGAATCAGATCGGCTAACGGCAAACCATAACCTTGATAACCACGGGCAATGTGGACAACGAAACGCAGGTTACCTAAAACTAACTTTTGCGCCGCGCCTATATCCTGTTTCTCCTTAAGGTCACGGGCGAGTTTACGTTCTTCTTCGGCACTGAGCACCGGGATTTGACGCAGCTGCGCGAGATACTGGCTTAAGGAATCGCCGATAACCGGCAGGGTATTTTGAGCGTTAATCGGTATCATCTTGTCGTTCAAGCTATTTTCTACCATTGTAGTGTACCGGCATTTGATGACGTTGATTGACCAACTTCAAGACCACAATGCTTATTTTAGCACTCTTCGCCTAAGAGTGCTAAAAAAGTATTAAGTTCCTGGCAAACTAGCCGGTTTTGTGAGATTGGCTGATCAAACGCGGGCGAGTTTTCGTATATAAAAACGCCCGATTAACTGCGCTGAAAGCCAGCCTAATGCGGTAGCGATGGCCACAATGGATATCAACGTGCTGAAATCTACATGGGCGGGCATGGTGGTGCCGTAACTTTCGGCGAAGGCCTGCATAGGTATGGCCACGCTGCGAAATAAAAACGCGACTAGAATGGCTGCGACGATTCCACCTACAAAACCGGTTACTGCACCATCATATAAAACCGGGCGGAGAATATAGCTTTTGGTGCCGCCAATTAAAGAAATCAAAGCCAACTCACGGCGCCGTTCGTATAATTCGAGTCGTAGTGTGTTGCCGACCACAAACAGCGCAGCCAACCCCAGTAGACTCATTAACCACCAGCCAAGTTCATAGGTTAGTTTTTGTAGTTGCGCGAGTCGCTGAGTCCATTCACCACCGTCGGTGATATGGGTAACCGACTCTTTAGATTTCACATCGGCTACCAGTGATTCGCGTAATTGAATATCATTACTAGTTAATTGCAGGTGTAGCACATAAGGCAGGGGGTTGTCGCTAGCGGTGCTAAGCTGCCCTAGCTGCAAATGCTCGGCTAAATCAGCTAAGCCCTGTTCTGGGGAGATCAACGTTACTTCGGCAACTCGGTTGTCTTGCTGCAGTGATTGTTGTAATTCACTTAACACCGCCATTTCGATGCTGGGGCTGACAAATACATCCATTTGGGCGGTATCACTAAGCCAGATGCCGCCAATGCGCTCAATATGCGCTGAGATGCTGATAATTAATGCTGGTAGTGCTAGCACCACAGCTAAGACCAGGATGGTCGCCCAAGCGCCGACTGGACGGTCACGCAGTCGACGCCAAGCATGGCGGAAGCACTCGCGGTGATGATTGCGCCAAGCCCGCAACGGTGCGGATAAATGGGCGCGGTTTTGCCGCGGCACTTGGGAATGCTTCGCTGTTTGTTTTTTCATAGCGCCAGACTCATGAAACCAGCCGACCCTTTGCCAGTTCAATGCGTGGGGCAGAAAACTGGTCAATCAAGTCCAGATCGTGACTGGCAATCAGCACAGTCACTCCGACGGCTTGGAATTCAAAGAAATGACGAAAGATCTCCTTGGACAAATCCGGGTCTAGATTACCAGTCGGTTCATCTGCCAGTATTATGCTGGGGCGATTACCTAGTGCGCGGGCAATATTGACCCGCTGCTGTTCACCACCGGAAAGTTCATTGATATTGGCACGCTGGCGGTTAATCAGCCCGACCTTATCTAACGCTGCTTCGACCCGTTTTCTAACCTGACTGCCAGTATGCCCGGATACCAGTAGGGGTAGGGCGACGTTATCAAATACGGAGCGATCGGTCAGTAGGTGGTGATCCTGAAAAACTACCCCAATCTGGCGACGTAGCTTGGGAAGCTGATAGGCTTTAAGGCGCCCTAAATCATGACCACCCACCCGCACCCGACCGCTGGTCGGAAAATCCAAAGCGGGAATCAACCGCAGCAACGTTGATTTCCCGGCCCCAGAGTGGCCGGTTAAAAAAAATAACTGGCCTTTCGGGATATTAAAGCTTACGTTTTGTAGCCCGAAATGCCCACTGGCATACCGACGCGAGACTTGATCAAATTCAATCATTTACTGTCGATCCAGTAGCGCATTGACAAACGGTTCTGGTTCAAAGGGGCGCAAATCCTCACTGCGCTCACCCACCCCGATAAACCGGATTGGCAGGCCGAGCTCATCTGCGATCGCAAAGACGATCCCGCCTTTGGCCGTGCCATCCAGTTTCGTGACAATCAGGCCGGTTAAGGTAATGGCTTTGTGAAACTCACGTGCCTGTACCAGTGCGTTTTGGCCAATGCTGGCATCAATAACCAGTAATACCTCATCTGGTGCTTTAGCGTCGGCTTTCTTAACTACGCGCACCAGCTTGGTTAATTCATCCATTAAGCCCGATTGGGTATGCAGCCGCCCGGCGGTATCAATCACGCAGATATCAATATTGCGTGCATTGGCCGCATTAACCGCATCAAAGGCAACCGAGGCCGGATCACCGCGCCCGGGTTCACCAATGACACGTATTTGGTTACGCTCCCCCCAGCTTATAAGTTGCTCAACGGCGGCCGCGCGGAAGGTATCTGCTGCACCTAGTAGCACACTGCGCCCGGCTGCTTTGTAGCGATGCGCTAATTTGCCAATACTGGTGGTCTTGCCGCTCCCATTAATGCCACAAACGACAATCACATGGCTGCGGTCTTGTGGGGTGGGGATTAATGGTGCGTTACTCTGGACGCGTTCTAAGCGCTCGACCATGAGCTGCCAGAGGGTCTCAAATAGATGCTCTGGATCGTTAATGCGTTTGCGTTCAACCTGATCGGTTAATTCGTCGATCAGATCCATGGTGGTATTCTGACCGACATCCGCCATCAGCAGCCGTGTTTCTATCTCTTCGAGTAGTTCATCGTCGATTTTTTTACGACCCAAAAACAACTCACCCAAGCCGCGGGTTATGCCCCGGCGGGTACGCTTGAGCGGTTCACGCAGGCTTTGATCGTAACGACTGGTAACGCTGCCGGGTCTTTCGGCCACCAGCTTAGCTTGCGC
>DRZW01000084.1 GCA_011380105.1 Halothiobacillaceae bacterium | reverse complement strand
GCGGTAGTTAGGGCTCTCTTTGGTAATAGCGACGTCATGGACATGCGATTCTTTGATCCCGGCGCTGGTGATACGGGTAAATTGCGGCACAGTGCGCATGGTTTCAATATCGCGTGCGCCCACATAGCCCATAGCCGAGCGCAGCCCGCCAACCATCTGGTGAACAATAGCAACGAGTGAGCCTTTGTAGGGTACCCGTCCTTCGATGCCTTCGGGAACCAATTTTTCGGCAGCCGTGTCGCCTTGAAAGTATCGGTCACTTGAACCCTGCTGCATAGCGCCAAGCGAGCCCATGCCGCGGTAAGACTTATATGACCGACCCTGAAACAGCTCCACCTCGCCGGGTGCCTCTTCGGTGCCGGCAAACATACTGCCCACCATGACCGTGTGCGCCCCAGCGGCGATAGCTTTAGCAAAGTCACCGGAAAAGCGAATCCCGCCGTCAGCAATCAACGGAATATCCGTGCCTTTCAGCGCCTCGGCAACATTAGAAATGGCTGTGACCTGAGGCACGCCAACCCCGGCGACAATGCGGGTGGTGCAGATTGAACCAGGGCCAATGCCTACTTTAACGGCATCCGCACCGGCCTCGACCAGATCAAGGGCTGCCTGGCCCGTGCCGATGTTGCCCCCGATGACATCCACTTGAGGGAAATGGTTTTTGATCCAGCGCACCCGATCGATCACCCCTTTACTGTGACCATGCGCAGTGTCTACCACCAGCACATCAACACCTGCCTCGACCAGCGCCTCGACACGTTCTTCGGTGTCGCCACCGGTGCCTACAGCCGCCCCGGCACGTAACTGGCCGTCTGTATCTTTGCTGGCATGTGGGTGATCGGTGGATTTCTGAATGTCTTTTACGGTGATTAGACCGCGTAACTCAAAGTGATCATTAACCACTAACACCTTTTCAATGCGGTGTTTGTGCAATAAAGCTAGAACCTCATCACGACCGGCACCTTCTTTAACGGTGACCAACGAGTCGCGCCCGGTCATCACATTGGCGACCGGTTGATCTAAGTTTTGCTCAAAGCGCAGATCACGGCTGGTGACAATACCGGTTAGTTTGCCGTCTTGCACCACAGGCACGCCACTGATGGAATGATCTCGAGTTAACTGCAGCACGGAGCGAATCGAAACATCTGGAGTTACCGTAATCGGATCTTTGATTACCCCAGATTCATGTTTTTTTACCTTGCGGACATGCTCAGCCTGCGTGGCGATACTCATGTTTTTATGAATAATCCCCACGCCGCCTTCCTGAGCCAAGGCAATCGCCAAGCGTGCCTCGGTAACCGTGTCCATGGCAGCGGATACCAGCGGAATATGAATTTTAATATTTCGAGTGAGCTTGGTGGTCAGTGAGACGTCACGCGGCAGCACGTTTGAGCGCGCCGGGATTAAAAGCACATCATCGAAGGTCAGGCCTTCTTCCAGAATTCGCATGGGCATCGGTCTCTTGGCAGTAAATGTACCTGCGATTATAAGCCTTGCATGGGATTGGGTAAAATGCCAGTGCGATTTTTTGCAAACAGTCGATTAACGCTCCCGTAATTCAGTAAGGTCAAATATAAATAGAAGCTTATTGTCTCCTTATTGTAGGGTAGAAAAAACTGTTTACGTCCTGGTTGACGCCAAGCAAAACGATAACGTTCAAACCAGCGACCAAAACTGCTGATGTAAGCCATCCATGACTGAAATTAAACGAGCGTTGTGCGCAATTATCGGCGTGGCTGGTGACACGGCTGCGTGCTCTGGTAAAGTGTTTTTTGTAAATTGATACCCCTTTCGCTTAGCAAGGTTGAATATGGTGGTTTTTACCGTCAGCCAGATTAATCATCAGGCCAATGAATTACTCGGTGAGGCCATGGGCAGTGTGGCGGTAACCGGTGAAATCCGCGGTTTGGTGCGGGCGCGATCGGGTCATGTTTATTTTAAATTGGCCGATCAGCATGCCCAGCTTGATTGTGCGTTTTTTAAGAGCAGTGTCCGGTTTTGTCAGGTAGACCTGCAAGAAGACCTGCAAGTGACCGTCACCGGGCGGCTGGGCATCTACGAGCAGGGCGGGCGTTATCAGTTGATTGTGCGGCATCTTGAGCCTGCCGGAGATAGCAAGTTGGCTGCCGAGCGCGAACGGATTCGCAAAAAACTGGCCGCCGAGGGCTTGTTTGACCAACAGCATAAAAAACCATTACCAACATTAGCACGACGGATTGCGGTGATTTCCTCACCGAGCGGTGCGGCTATTGCTGATGTGAAGGCCACCCTGGCGCGCCGCTTACCTGTAGCCGAGGTGGTGTTATTCCCGGTACTGGTGCAGGGTGATCAAGCAGCCGCTCAAATATGTAGTGCCATAGCCCAACTCGACCCTGCTGATTTTGACTTAGCCCTGATCGTTCGTGGCGGCGGCTCAATCAGCGAACTGTGGGTATTTAATGAAGAACCGTTGCTCCGCGCAGTATTTCGGTGTCAGGTGCCGATTATCAGCGGGGTTGGGCATGAGAGTGATCAGACGTTGATTGAGCTCGTGGCTGATTTCCGGGCGGCCACGCCGACGGCGGCGGCCGAACTGGCAACGCCAATCACCGCGGATTTAATGCGCGAAAACCTGATGCGTTTGCGCCAAGCGGTCTCGCGAGGGATAGTCTACGGTCAAGAGCAGCGCGGGCAGCATCTCGACCGCTTAGAGCACCGTCTGCGTCAGGCCAGCCCGCAAAGACGCCTACAGCAGGCAAGATCGAATCTAACGGCCTTAGCCGCGCGGCTCTCGCGACACCAACATGCCCAACTAGCTGGTCAGCGCCAACAGCTCAAGCAACTCGGTGGGCGATTACAGCAGCATCACCCGGGGGTTTTTATCCGCCAGATGCAGCGGCGGTTAGGCCCGATGAAAGCTCGTTTGCAATCGGCTTGGCGCGGGCGTAGCACCCGATGCCAGCAACAGTTGGTTGTATTACAACGTCGTTTGGATGCCGGTTTGGGCGCGCAGATTTTGCGGCGCAAAAACCGACTGTTGCCGTTGAAAGGCCAGCTAAAAGCCCACAACCCCATCCGCATGCTGGCGGAACACCGTCATCAGAGCCGGCAACTAGGTCTGCGTGTGCAGCGCGGTGTAGTCAAACAAATCAAGCAGCAGCGTCAACGGCAGACCGCATTAAGCCGCACCCTGCATGCGCTGGGGCCAGAGCGCGTCCTCAAACGTGGCTACAGTATTGTCACTGATGTTGCAGGTGAGCATGTTTTGGGTCACACAGATGCCTTGGTCGGCCAGCTCGATGCCCAGCGGCGCTTGTCGGTGCGTCTGCGCTTAGCGGACGGGCAGGCCGTTTTGGGTCAGGCTACCTTGTCGATCCACCCGGTGGAGAAAAGCAATGACTGATCAGAGCGATAAATCCCCATTCTGGGAGGTCAAGCGTCTGTCCGAGATGAGCCCGACTGAATGGGAATCGTTATGTGACGGTTGCGCTAAATGCTGTTTGCAAAAGCTTGAAGATCTGGACGGGGCGGTCTACTACACCGATTTGGCTTGTCATCTGCTGGATGCTGATTGTTGTCAGTGTACCGACTACCAAAACCGCCAGCAGCGCGTACCCAGTTGTGTCATGCTTACCCCTGAAGATGTCGATCGCTTTGATTGGCTGCCCCCAACCTGCAGCTATCGGCGTATTGCCGAAGGACGAGGTTTGCCAGCGTGGCATCCCTTGATCACCGGTGATGCTACCAGCACCCGCAGCAGTGGGTTTTCGGTGCAGGGTCGGGCATTGGTGCTAGCGCAGCCACTTGATAGCAGTACAGATGTGGACTGGGAAGCCCATTTAGTTGACTGGCCGTTGGAAGAAAGCGCTTAAACACGGTGCCCAGGCTCTGGCTTGGCCGGTGGATTTGGGGCAACGTGCAAAGCAGATAGATGGCTTTAAGCGGTCTTTTTGGGGTTTAACTGCAAAATTCGGCCATTAAGCGCCCCTGCAAATGTAACCCATAACAAATAGGGCATGAGTAACCAGCCGGCTAATGCGTCTATGCGCATAAACAAAAATATCGT
>DRZW01000170.1 GCA_011380105.1 Halothiobacillaceae bacterium | reverse complement strand
TTGCATAAGCGCTTTGGGCCTTCATTGTAAGTGGGGTTCGACTAGGTGGCGCCAACGGTCGCCATGTTCTAGATTTTATAGATACTAGCAAAAAAGCAGCGCAAACCGTGGCTTTGGATGCACCGAGATTGGTTTTTGTTTATAAGTTCGTGATATAATAAGCTTTCAAATTCTCACGCGCTTGCCTAGGGTTGTTCCGGGTAAGCGCGTTTTGCTTTGATTGTTTTGGCAATCGTGGAGGATGGTTTGAACGAAACCCTGCTGCCAACTTATAAGCGCCAGCCGGTCGCTTTTACCCATGGTAAAGGCGCTTATTTGTATGATGAACAAAAGCGTGCCTACTTTGATGCGGTCAGCGGCATTGCCGTGACCAATTTGGGACATGCCCATCCCGCTATTACCAAAGCGATATGCGATCAGGCAGCAGCTTTAGTTCATACATCGAATTTATACCGTATCCCTTGGCAGGAAACCCTAGGCGATAAGCTGACTGCCGCTAGTGGTATGGAGAAGGTGTTTTTCGCTAATTCCGGGGCGGAGGCTAATGAGGCGGCAATTAAGCTTGCCCGGTTACACGGTCACCATAAAAACATTGCCGAGCCGAAAATTATTGTCATGGAAAACAGTTTCCATGGCCGCACTAATGCCGCTCTAGCCGCAACCGGCAATATCAGCGTACAACGGGGCTTTGAGCCTTTGTTTGCCGGTTTTCTGCGAGTCGGTTTTGATGATCTTGATGCTGTCGCTGATTTGGCCGCACAGCGTGATGATATCGTCGCGGTGCTAGTTGAGCCGGTGCAGGGTGAAGGGGGGGTGAAGCCTGCAACGCTAGGGTATTTGCAGGGGCTGCGTGATTTATGCGATCAAAATGATTGGCTCTTGATGCTCGATGAAATCCAAACCGGCATGGGTCGCACCGGTCAGTTATTTGCCTTCCAGCATGAGCCAGGACTGTGTCCGGATGTCATGACGCTGGCTAAGGGGTTAGGCAACGGAGTGCCAATTGGCGCTTGTCTGACAGCGGGTAAGGCTACCGCACTGTTTGGACCGGGTAGCCACGGCTCGACCTTTGGTGGTAATCCTTTGAGTGCCCGTGTGGGATGTGCGGTGCTAGATGCCATCGCCGCTGAGAATCTACTAGAGAACGTTCAGCTTTTGTCCGGTCTGATCTTCGATCGGCTGCGTTCCCGCCTAGCTAACCAAGCTGGAGTGCTGGATATTCGTGGCCGTGGTTTTCTTATTGGAATTGAACTTGACCGCGATGCCACGATACTGGTTTCGCGTGCATTAGCGCAGGGATTGTTAATCAACGTCACCCAGCAGCGTGTAGTGCGAATACTACCTCCTTTAATGATTAACCAAGAGCAGGCTGAGATGCTCTGTGATCGATTGGCAACCCTGATTCTTAAATGGCTGGCAGAGCAGTAGCCCTGCCATAACAATAACCCAACAGTGAACTAAAAACGCGGTAACCCCTATGGCGACACGGCATTTTTTAAGCTTAATGGATCTTTCGGCTGATGAGTATCGCAAACTCTTTGCGCGGGCGGCGGCTTTAAAAGCCCGGTATGGTTCCAAAAAGCGTGACCGTAGCCTTGAGGGGCGTGTGCTGGGCATGATTTTCGAGAAGGCCTCGACACGCACCCGTATCTCGTTTGAATCAGGCGTTGCTCAACTCGGTGGCGATGCGATCTTTCTCTCGCCCCGGGATACGCAACTTGGACGTGGTGAGCCGATTGCCGACTCCGCTCGGGTGGTTTCCCGTATGGTCGATGCAATCATCATCCGCGCCAATGATCATGGCATGGTTGAAGAATTTGCCCGCTACAGTAAAGTGCCGGTTATCAATGCCTTAACCGACTTAAACCACCCCTGTCAGTTATTGGCTGATGTGTTTACCTACGAGCAGCACCGCGGCTCTATTCAAGGGCGTCGCGTGGCATGGGTGGGGGATGGCTTTAACATGTGTCATTCTTATATCAATGCCGCACAGGTCTTTGGTTTTGAATTGGCCATTGCCACACCTCCTGGCTACGAGCCGGACGAGCAGCTGGTAGCCCAAGCTGATGACCGAGTGTGGTTATGTAAATCGCCTGCCGATGCCGTAGCTGGTGCCGATTTGGTTGTAACCGATGTCTGGGCTTCGATGGGCCAAGAAGAAGAGCGACTCAAGCGGTTGCGTGATTTTGCTGATTTCACCGTCGATAATGCGCTAATGCAAAAAGCCGCAGACGATGCGCTATTCATGCATTGTCTGCCTGCCCACCGGGGTGAAGAGGTCGCAGCCGAGGTGATCGACGGGCCACAGAGTGTGGTTTGGGATGAAGCACAGGCACGCATGTTTACCCAGCAGGCATTGGTTGAGTTTTTAATGCTGGGTTATTTCCCAGGTCAGCAGGACTAGAATTTGCATGGCCCAATCGCCGTCAACTAAAACACCGCGCAGCTCGCAGGAATTGGTGCGTGGCCTGCGTAACGCGGTGCCTTATATTCGTGAGCATGACGGGCAGGTATTTGTGGTGGCCTTTGGCGGTGAGGCCTTAACCGATGCCCAATGCTTTCAGCGGCTAATTCGTGATCTGGTGCTGATTGCCGACTTAGGCGTTCGGCTGGTTTTAGTACCCGGTGCCAGACCGCAGATAAACCAACGCCTTCATGCGCAAAATCAACCCTGCGCGTTTCATCAAAATCTGCGCATTACGCCAGAATCAGCCATGCCACTGATCGCTGAGGCAGTGGGTGCGGTACAGTTGGAAATTATTTCCTGGTTATCTGCGCGTTTGAGTTTAGCATCCGGTACTGGCCTGGCTCAGCGTGCTTTGACGGGGAATTTTATTACCGCGCGCCCGGTTGGTGTGATTGATGGAGTCGATCTGGGCTACACCGGGGCGGTTCGCCGTGTCGATACCGCCGCTTTACATGCTGCCTTGCAGCATGAAGCGGTGGTGGTGCAATCGACCCTTGGCTTTTCACCTACCGGAGAGATGTTTAACCTGCGTGCAGAAGAGGTGGCGGAAGCCATTGCCGCCTCGGTAGGTGCAGATAAGCTGATCTATCTGACCACTTTGCCCGAACACCTGCCTTCCACCCTGACATTGGACGAAGTAGACCGCTGGTTACCAGATCCAGAGCAGGCAGCGGAATTTTCGGGTCATCTTGCCAGCGCCCGGCGCGCAGTAGAGCAGGGTGTGGCGCGGGTGCATTTGATTGATCGCTGTATGGATGGTGGTCTGTTAATCGAGCTTTATACCCGCGATGGCTGCGGCACGATGGTCACCAAAGAGCCGTACGAGCAAATACGCCCGGCGAGCCTGGATGATATTGGCGGCATTCTCGCGCTGATTGAGCCATTAGAGCGCGAAGGGGTATTGGTACGGCGCTCGCGTGAGCAATTAGAGTTAGAAATCGAGCGGTTTATCGTTATTGACCGTGACGGTGATGTTATCGGCTGTGCTGCGCTGTACCCCTTTCCAGCAGAAAAAACCGCAGAACTGGCCGCATTGGTTGTTCATCCGGCGTACCAGCACGGTGGCCGAGCCGGACGTTTGCTGCAATATTTGGAAGACATGGCACGCCAGGCCGGTTTGGAGTCGGTATTCTTGCTTTCAACGCAAAGCATTGGGTTTTTCAAAGAGCGTGGTTTTACCCCGCTGGAAATCAGCGAATTGCCCCCTCAGCGACAACAGCTTTATAACTACAAGCGCAACTCATTAGCATTTGGTAAGCCACTGTAGTATATGACTAATGTTGTTGTCGATCCGGCTGCCATCGCACAAAGCGAACTATTAGCCGCATTGTGCGACAAGCATAGTTTGACTGTCGCTACGCGCAGTAAAAAACCCAATGCGTTCTATCTTACCTTTGAGCAGGGTTGCCTAGTGCTTTATCCACCCAAAGAGGCTCCGCATTTAGGTAAGAAACCACTGTGGGTTGATTTCACCCAGCCGCGTTTTACAAAACCGGTGGCGCGTAAAAGCCCTTTAGGTCGGGCTTGTGGTTTTAAACCTAATGAAACCCCGATGGTGGTTGACCTTACCGCCGGATTAGGGCGTGATGGTTGGCAAATGGCAGGTATGGGGG
>DRZW01000171.1 GCA_011380105.1 Halothiobacillaceae bacterium | reverse complement strand
GGTTTTGAGCAAGGCTATCAGGCGGGTATGGATGCGGCGGCAGAGGATATCAAAGCGCAAAAAGCACGCCTGACCGAATGGCTGTCGCATTTATCCGCCCCGCTCGAACAGCTAGACCAAGAGGTCAATGAACAGCTCATCGCGCTGGCCACGCAGATCGCCCGGATAATGATTGCCCGCGAGTTAACGGTTAATCGTGATGGCTTAAGGCAAATCGCCACAGAGGCAATGCAAGCAATGCCGGTTGCAACCCGTGAACTGACCCTGTTTTGCCATCCGGATGACCAGCCGTTAATGCAGGAATTAGCGGAAAGTCATCCGCGTTTGCAAATCACCATCACCGCCGATGAGCAGATTCAGCCCGGTGGCTTGGTGGTTGAATCCGGAGCCGCGCAGGTAGATGCCCAACTGGCCAATCGTTGGGCGGATTTGATTGATAACTTAATTGGCCGTGCTTATCCCGGGCCGCATGAGCCTTTAAGCCCAGTGGCTGATTCAGCCCAACAAAGTGGGCAAGCCCAAGAGAATGCCAAACAGCCGACAGACGAATCATTAGCATCAAGCCAACCGGAAGATCAAGCGAAAACGCAACCGCCGCCCGATGGCGAGACCCAAAAAGATCAGGCGAATCGTGATGAACCACCGGCGGATAGTGCAGGGCTTAAAACAACTGATCAATCCTCAGAGCCGGATCAGAGCGCGAGCACCGATAGTGTCGCTGCCGATACTGGTGCAAACAATGCCGCAGATGCCACGGAGCAACCTGAAGCTGATGAGGTAACCGATGGCGACAAGACGCCTGAAAATAAAACCCGCACAGATAAATCCGGTGAGGATCAATGATCGATCCCCTATCACAAATACCCAGTGATGCCGCCACCACCCGTAGCTGGGCGAACAAGCTCGAAGAAACCACAGCCCGGTTAAAAGCACCGCAAGCGCGTTCTGAGGGGCGGATTGTCCGCGTGGTGGGCCTTGCGCTGGAGGCGGATGGACTGGCGGCGGTGATTGGTGATCAATGCCTGATTACCGCACCCAATGGGCATAAATTTGAGGCCGAAGTGGTAGGATTTTCAGGATCCACCACCTATTTAATGCCACTGGAAAGCACCCAAGGCGTTGGCCCCGGCAGCCGGGTGAAAAATCTCGGCTCGGCCAGCAAGATTCCATTGGGCGAGTCGCTGCTGGGGCGCATTTTAGATGCGCGTGGCCGCCCGATTGATGGGGGTGAACGCCTGATCGGAGAAAAATCCGTCAATCTACTCGGAAAGCCGATCAACCCACTAACCCGTCGTGATATTACCGAACCGCTGGATGTGGGTGTGCGTGCCATTAACGCTTTACTAACCGTCGGGCGCGGTCAGCGCATGGGCATTTTCGCTGGCAGTGGCGTAGGTAAAAGCGTGCTCTTGGGGATGATGACCCGCTATACCCAAGCGCAGATCATTGTCGTTGGCTTAATTGGCGAGCGGGGGCGTGAGGTCAAAGAGTTCGTAACTGAAATCCTTGACGAGCAGGCCCGAAGCCGTGCGGTAGTGATTGCCGCGCCAGCGGATTCTTCGGCGCTGATGCGCCTGCATGGGGCGAATCTGGCCACCGCGATTGCCGAGTATTTCCGCGATCAGGGCTTTGATGTGCTCCTGCTGATGGACTCTTTGACCCGCTATGCCCAGGCGCAGCGTGAAATTGGTCTGGCAATTGGTGAGCCACCGGCGACAAAAGGTTATCCGCCCTCAGCATTTGCTAATTTGCCGCGTTTGATTGAG
Source organism: Halothiobacillaceae bacterium (assembly GCA_011380105.1). Classification (GTDB taxonomy): domain Bacteria; phylum Pseudomonadota; class Gammaproteobacteria; order Halothiobacillales; family Halothiobacillaceae; genus Guyparkeria. The sequence goes on along the minus strand of DRZW01000171.1, from coordinate 2,317 downwards.
CGGGCAGGAAATGCCAGTTCCAAAGAAGGTTCGATGACGGCTTTCTACACCGTGCTAGTGGAAGGCGATGATTTAAACGACCCGGTGGCTGATTCGGCGCGGGCGATACTGGATGGGCATATTGTGCTCTCAAGAGAAATTGCTGAACGGGGTCGCTATCCGGCGATTGACATCGAAGCGTCAATTTCCCGACTGATGCCGAAACTGGTGCCCGAAGCGCAGATCAACATGATGCGCCATTTTAAGGAAATGCTGGCAACTTATCGACAAAATCAGGATCTCATTGCGGTAGGGGCTTACCGGCGTGGTCAGGATGCCCGACTTGATCGGGTGATTGATGCCCAGCCGGAATTAGAAGCATTTCTGAGCCAGTCCATGTATGAGCCGGCTACACTTGAAGAGAGCTTGGCTGCTTTGGAACAGCTTTTGCAGGTGTCTGAATGAGCTTGGTTTTCTTAAAGTGCATTGCAGATGGGAGAATCCATGTCGGCCAACGACAAGCGAAAGATTAAAACTTTAGGTAATGTCTCGCGGCTGACTGAAAGGCGTGTCGAGGAAGCCAAGAGCCTGCATCGTCAGGTAGAGCGGCAGCTTTCGATTAGCCAATCCCAGCTCCAAGAGCTAGAGCGTTATTTTTCTGAATATACTCAGAATATCGGGTTTGTCGCACAGGGGAGAAATCGTGCTTTTGCACTGCAAAACTATCGGCATTTTATGCACCGCATCGAGCAAACCATAGAACAGCAGCGCAATGTTGTGGCGCAATTAAAACGCCGTCTTGAAGAGCAGGCTCAAAAGGTGCGGGAAGCAAATGTACAACACCGCTCAGTCAATAAACTGACAGCGCGTTATGAGCACCGCATCAAACAAGATGATGAACGCCAGGAACAGGCCATCTTGGATCAGTTCGGGCGACAAAACGCACACCGGGGAGGGCCGGGTAAATGAGTAACGCAACGCAAATTATCAATCTGACACGTTTTTTTGATGAACGCCCCTACGATAAAGCCAGTAAGGCCGCAGCATCATCGGGCGACAACAAAGGTACAGCAGCGTTAAATGGCAAATCTGATTTTGCCCGGTTAATGTCCGATTTAAATAAGCAGCCCTTGGATGAGGATACGCTTCAATTAGCAATTGGTGATGATCTAAAAAAAGATTCATTATCCTCGATTACTAAAAGCTTGTCCGAACCTTCCCAGGCGGCGGAAAAATCCGATCAATGGCTTTCGGATATGAAACACCATCAAGGTAATCTTAAAGCGTTACTGAAGAATCAGGACGTCTTAAGTAAGCTTTTTGATTTAGCGATTCAAGATGGACAAGGCTTAAGCTTAGAAGCACAGGAATTAGCACAGTTAAAAGAACTGGCAGACTTTCTTGCTAGTCGTGATAACCAATCTTTTCTTTCGGAAATAAATGCCAAGCTTGAGCAATTGTTTGCACAAATAGAACAGTTCACGCAGCAAGGTGCGGGGAGTGAGCTCAGCGCTGATCAGCTGGCTGTGCTGGATGAATTACTACAGGATTTAGAAAGTAAACTCGAACAGTTCAATCTCGATACTGATAGCAGAGTGCTGCCAGAGGCGTTAATGCCGCTGCTAAGCGGGGTAGAGCGGTTAGCTGAATTGCGCACAGCCAAGATGGCTCCTGCTAATGCCCGTCCGACAGTAGTGGATGTACTACGTGCGTTGAATCAGGCTGCTCCTAATGCCGCTGAAATGCGCTCCGGGCAAAGCTTGGAAGGCCTTGAGCGTACCGGTTTGCGTGAGTTGTTCTCGCTTGGTGGCAATGCACAAAATGCAACAAATCCGCAGGCCAATAACAGCATAGCTCAAATTCCAGTTGCACAATTGTTAAATGAACGCGGCTTTTCTACTGGACTGACGTGGCCCTCAGAGATGGCAAAAGAAGCGGATGCTGATGCGCTAAAACGCGGTGAGCGCAATCCGTTTAACTTAACCGGCTCTACACTCAATGCCGGTGTTTTTGGTAACAATCCTACAACGGCTATGCCTCAGGCAGCTTCGGGAAATCCGCAGACCAATCCGCAAGCTGCTAGTCAAATGGCGCAACAAATTCAATGGATGGTTTCCAAAGGGGTCTCGCGGGCGAATATTGAATTACGGCCTGCTGATTTAGGCTCCATTCGGATTTCGATTCAAACCCGGGGTGAGGAAACCCGAATTATGATGTCAGCCACACAGCAAAATACGCAAAGTATGCTTGAGCAGCAATTGCCCCGTTTGCGCGAATGGCTTCAGGAGGCGGGGCTAAGTGGTGCCCAGGTTGATGTGCACAGTGGTAATGAAGAATC
>DRZW01000173.1 GCA_011380105.1 Halothiobacillaceae bacterium | reverse complement strand
GCGAGAGCCGGTCGGCTTCGGCATGGCCGGGTAGGCCCGGTGCAATGGGGTTAAAGGGTGGGCGTTCGGCACCGAAGGGCGGGCATAAGGATGCGCTGGCCATAGCAGGCTGGCCGGCCAGCGTCAGACCGGCGCTGATGATTAGCAGAGCGGCGGTTTTTTTAGCCAAAGCGTTTTAACACGTCCTTAAATTCGGCGCTGATGGTGTCAATATCCTGGGTGCCATCGATGCTGATCAGCTTGTTTTGTTTTTTGTAAAAATCGATTAATGGCTCGGTTTGTTCGGTAAAGGTTTCCAAACGCTGGCGCACAGTGGTTTCGTTGTCATCACCGCGTTGGATCAGCTTACCGCCGCACTCATCACAGATCCCATCTTTACGCGGCGGGTTGGTATATTTGTTAAAGACCGCACCGCAATCTTGGCAGGTTAATCGGCCGGTTAAACGCTGCATCAGGCTATCGAGCGGGACATCTAGCAGTACTGCGGCATCCAGCGGGCATTTAATATCGGCCATCAGTTCTTCTAGCGCTTTTGCTTGAGCGAGATTGCGCGGAAAGCCATCAAGAATCACCCCATTGTCGGTATCTGGCTGTTGCAGGCGATCTTTAATCATGCTCAGCACAATGTCATCACTGACCAACTCGCCGTTATCCATCGCTTTTTTTGCTTTTTGGCCCAGTTCGGTGTTATCCGCTACCGCCTGGCGTAGCAGATCACCAGTAGAAATTTGCACCACGCCGAAGTGCTCAACCAATTGCCTAGCCTGTGTACCTTTGCCTGAACCAGGCGCGCCGAGAAGAACGATTCGCATATGTATGTTGTTCCGCTATAGTTTTTGTGAATGGTGACCCGCTTGGCGATGGCTGTGCCATCGGGCTGTCTCTACCCGATACAAAATTCTTACGGCTTAAATGCGCCGAGGAGTTCGGGCTCGAGCTATAAAAACGCTATCATACCCGGAATTAGGCGCAAAGCGGTGATTATCCATAGACCGCAGATGCGTTTAATGTCAAAAACAGCTTTTAATCCATTTATATCAAACCCAACGGAGTATGAATCCCATGAATCTGGATAAAATCGGCCCAGGAAAAAATCCCCCGCAAGATATTAACGTCGTTATTGAAATCCCCGCGCAAAGCGCGCCGGTCAAGTATGAAGTCGACAAAGACAGCGGGGCGTTGATTGTGGACCGGTTTATGGGCACGGCTATGTTTTACCCGGCTGATTACGGATTTGTACCCGGTACGCTTTCAGAGGATGGTGACCCGGTTGATGTGCTGGTAGTCTCTCCTCAGCCGTTACAACCCGGATCGGTTATCCGCGCACGCCCGGTGGGCATGTTGCGAATGACCGATGAGGCGGGTGTGGATGCCAAAATTATTGCCGTTCCACATGACAAACTGACCCCCGCCTACAAGCATGTTCAGGAAGTTGAAGATTTGCCCGCGCATCTGATCGATCAGATCAAGCATTTCTTTGAACAGTACAAGGCACTAGAACCAGGTAAGTGGGTTCGCTGTGAGGGGTTTGAAAATGCCAAGGCCGCCGAGGCTGAAATCGAGGCATCGATCAAGCGCGCTTGCTAAAAACGACTGTTTCCCGGTCGGGTTGAGCCTTCCAAAAGGCCGGGGAACCCTGATCAGAATGGGGTGGTCTTAAACTCCTTATGATCAGGGTTTTTTAATCGTACCAATCAGGAGCTGCTAACGCGGTGAAGGCCGAGTTTGATCATCTGTACGACAATGGACGTGCCCGACGCGTATTTCAGCGTCGTTTGCTGCTAGCGGCAGTAGTGACCCTGGTGCTCTTTGCTGCTGTGATAGCGCGTGCGGCGTACCTGCAGATCGCCCAGTACGATTATTACAGCGCATTGGCAGAACAAAACCGCACTCGAGTCATCCCTTTACCGCCTGAGCGGGGCCGGATCTTTGATACCCGTGGTCGGGTTATTGCGGATAATCGCGTGACTTTTCAGGTTGAAATCATCCCAGAGCAAGTGCGTGATTTAGACGATCAGTTGCAGCTGCTAAAGCGCACGCTGGATATGACAGACGAGGAACTTGAGTCGGTAACAAAACGGATTCGTGCAGGGCGGAAGTTTGATCCGGTCTTGGTAAAAGCCGATTTATCCGATGAGGAACAAGCCCGGCTGGCGCAGCTAAAACCCTGGATGCCTGGGGTGCGTGTGGTCTCTTCGATCAAACGGGAATACCCCTACGGCCCGCTGCTGGCCCATGTAGTGGGTTATGTGGGCCGTATTAGCGCGAATGATTTAGCCGACCTCGATCCAGAACGCTATCGTGGGGTGCAGCACATCGGCAAAAGTGGTATTGAGCGTCAATATGAGTCGCATTTACACGGTATACCCGGCTATCAGGTGATTGAAGTTGACGCACTCGGTCGGGAAAAGCGCGTGATCGAAACCCAGCCACCGATAGCCGGTCATGATTTGCAGCTGACCATTGATGTCGCCCTGCAAGGCGTGGCCACCGCTGCATTGCGCGAATATACCGGGGCGGTGGTGGTTCAAGATCCGCGTGATGGCGCGATTCGGGCGTTGGTTTCCAAACCGAGTTATGATCCGAACAGTTTTGTTGATGGTATCAGTCAGGCCGAGTACAACCAGCTGCTGACCGACCCCGACCGCCCTCTGTATAACCGGGCAATCACCGCTACCTATCCGCCTGGTTCAACCATAAAGATGTTGATGGGGCTTGCTGGAATGGAGTTGGGGCTAATTGATCCGGATAAAAGGATGTTCGCCGGGCCTTATTATCAGCTGCCCGGCCACGATCACCGCTATCGTGACTGGCGTCGCGGCGGGCACGGCTGGGTTGACTTCCAAGACTCTATTGCCCGCTCGGTTGATGTTTACTACTACGATCTGGCTCATCGGATGGGTATTGAGCAGATGCACACGTTCTTTACCCTTTTTGGCTTAGGCGAGCGGACTGGTCTGGATATCCCCAATGAAGCGCGTGGGTTGGTGCCATCCCCAGAGTGGAAGGCGCGCGCCCGGGGCGAGGTCTGGTACCCTGGTGAAACGGTTATCGCGGGTATTGGCCAAGGCTACATGCTGGCAACCATCTTACAATTAGCGCAGATGACCTCCATGCTGGCAACAGATGGACGCATTCATCAGCCTTATCTAGTCGAAGGGCAGCGGCAGGGGCCTCGTCAGGTATCGTTGTCCGATCCTGAATACTGGGCGCGTGTCCAGCGATCCATGCGTGCGGTAATTGCCGATCAGCGCGGCACGGCACGGCGTATTGAGGCGCCCTATGCAATTGCCGGTAAAACCGGGACCTCTCAGGTGTTTTCGGTGGCGCAGGATGAAGAGTACGACGAAGAAGAGCTAGAGCGGCGTCTGCACGATCATGCCTTGTTTGTCGGCTATGCGCCCTATGACGATCCGGAAATTTCGGTGGCGGTTATTGCCGAGCATGGTGGAAGTGGCTCAGGTACAGCCGCGCCCATCGCTCGGCAGATCATGGATTACTGGTTTGGTGTAAGCGGCCATGATCCCATGGAGCCGGAGTTCAGTGCTTATGGCGACTAATCGCGGTCTATTTAACTTCGTGACCAAAAGCTGGGCTCAAGTGCGGGATCTTGTCGGGCAAATGACCCGCGAGCTAGCCCTTGATCCGATTTTATTATTGCTGGCTGCTGCTATTGCCGCGATTGGTGTTGCGGCTGGTTATTCCGCCTCGCAGCAAAGTGAAATCATGTTAGAGCGCAGTCTGGTGCGTTTATCGCTGGCGTTTCTGGTTATGCTGGTAATTGCGCAACTGCCCGTGCAGTGGCTATTCCGAATGGCGCCTTGGTTATTTGCGGTCACTGTTCTCTTATTGATTGCTGTCTGGCTGGTGGGCGATGTCGGTAAGGGCGCCCAGCGCTGGCTTAATCTGGGGCCAATTCGATTCCAGCCCGCCGAGATAATGAAGGTGGCCGCTCCGGTCATGATTGCCTGGTATTTGGCACATCGACCCCTACCGCCACGCTTTTTTGATGTTGTTACCACCTTGGTGCTAGTGCTGGTGCCGGTAATGTTGATTGCCATTCAGCCAGATTTAGGATCAGCTCTGCTTATTCT
>DRZW01000162.1 GCA_011380105.1 Halothiobacillaceae bacterium | reverse complement strand
GCCTTAGTGCCAATAGGGCAGTTTGCCTCAAAGTTATTTCTTCACGATGACCCACTTGGAGGCGATAATTTAGCGCAAGATCCTAAGGGGAGGTTAAGAGTTATCTGTATCGCCGCAGGGGCGCTTACCGGATTGCAGAGATGGGTTATCAGGCCAACCCCACTCACAACCATTTAATCAAGTAAGGTTATTGGTGGCCATGCGTATAAAAAACCCATCACACATCAATATCGCCACGCCCAGCGAACTGCTCAAAGTCGGGAAGCGCTTCAAGAGAAGGAAGACCAAAGTCCTGTAAAAAGGCAGGCGTGGTGCCAAATTGCTCCGGGCGTCCGGGGCTATCACGCAAACCCAGGCTTTGCACCCAGCCTCGTTCAGTCAGTTGCCGGATAATGCCGGTGTTGACCGCTACGCCGCGCACCGCTTCAATCTCCCCCCGGGTAATGGGCTGTCGCCAGGCTATCAGAGCCAAGATCTCATGTGCAGCACGCGATAATTTAGCGGGTTTGATATCCGTCTGCCCGGCCAAATAAGGGGCAAGACTCTGGTCAGCCACCAGCTGCCATTGCGGCTGCGTTTGTGACCCGCTTTGACGTAAATTTATATATCGATGTTGCGCGTAGCGTTGTTGCAATGCCAACAAGGCGGCCTCTAACAGCGCTGGTGGGGTTTCTCCGCCCACCGCCTGCTGTAGCTCAGATAGGGTTAGTGGCCGCCGCTGGACCAACAGCAGCGCTTCAATTAACTCAATTAAACCATCAGGGGGCGTGGTCTTGCTCATTTTGTGCCTTTTGCTTTCTCTCGCGACCATAACCAGATCGGGCCAAACGCCTGCGACTGCTGCCAGTCCAGCGTGCCTTCGCGGGCCAGTTCGGTAATCGCCACCACGCTGACCGCCACGCCCATCTCGCCTTCTGCCGCATCGATTATGCTGGATAGCGCGATTACATCACCATTATCAAGTTGCCTGCGAATCTGGCGCATTTTGGCGGAGATGCTCAACGGTTCGCGGCGTATTTTGTGGGCACGGGTTAGCTCACCCCGACGAATAAGCCCACGAGCCGCTTTAACCAGTGCATCTAAATCTGCCGCCAACGGCGGTTTATTGATCGGCGGCGGTTGGATGCTGGCTGTAAACCAATCCCGACCTTGTTGTGGCAACTGTGCCAGCCAATCTGCCGCCCGGGTGGCACGCTCGTATTCGATCAACCGCTCGATCAACTGGGCGCGCGGGTCTTCAACCGGCTCCTCGACTTCCTGTGGCGGTGGCGCGGGCAACAACATCCGCGATTTTATTTCCGCAAGCCAAGCGGCCATCACCAGATACTCGGCCGCCAGTTCAACCTGTTTGCTTTTTTTAATGACATCAATGTAGCTGAGATACTGTGCGGTGATTTCCGCAATCGGGATATCCAGGATATCAATGTTGTTTTTGCGGATTAAATACAGCAATAAATCCAGCGGCCCTTCAAACTCAGCAAGCCAAATAGCCAGTGCATCAGCCGGAATATATAAGTCCAGCGGCAGCTGTTCCATGGTTTGACCATCGATACGCGGGCTGGCATCGCGCCAAATGGCTGCCATCGGCACGCTCGGCTTGCTCATCGCATCACCATGGCGAATATATCAATGAAAAAAGCAACCACGGGTACCAGAATGGCCGATAACACCCCGGTCAGCAACAAGATCACCACAATGGGCAGCCCCCAGGGCTCGCTTTTCTCATACTGAACTGCCCAGCGTGGCGGTAGCACCGTCGCCACCATACGGCCACCATCTAACGGCAGCAGCGGAAGAAGATTAAATACCGCCAACACGATATTAATAAAAATGCCGATCTGCCCCATCAATGCCAGCGGCTCGGCGATCATCGCAGGCCCCATTTTCAGCCCCCAAAGGGTGATCAGCGCCCAACCGACGGCCATCAGCAAATTAGAGACCGGCCCTGCGAGCGCGACTAAAAACATATCGCGACGCGGGCGGCGTAAATGGCGCGGGTTTACCGGCACCGGCTTGGCCCAGCCGAACACAAAGGGGGTGAAGATAAACATCAATAGTGGCACAACAATGGTGCCAATGGGGTCGATGTGTTTAATCGGGTTTAGCGTCAGCCGCCCTAGCATACGCGCGGTCGAGTCGCCAAAGCGATTGGCGACATAACCATGCGCGGCTTCATGCACGGTTACTGCCAAAACAATGGGGAGAGCACCGACTGCAATTTTTTGCAGTAATGTTAATTCCAACATATTCGCTACTCAGCACAGTCGGTATTTAAGAAAAGCGTCAGCATGATACCGCCAGGCAATCGGCTGCCCGGCAGGCCTGGCTTGTGCCACTTACGCCTCGGCAAGTTGTTCAGGAACTGCTCCTTTTCCGGCACGGATTAATTCAAATTGATCGCCACTTAAGTCCAGAACAGTAGAGGGTTCGGTCTCTAAATAACCGCAGCTTGCGACCCAGTCAACCTGTTTGAGCAGGCCATCGGGGAATAGTGCCGGGTCATCCAGTGCTTGGGTTATATCCGGGCAGATCAAGGAGGCGCTTAGCAAGGGTGCATCCAGTTCGGTGAGGATGCCCTGCAGAATATTGTGCTTCGGCACCCGCAAGCCCACGGTTTTGCGTTTTTCGTGCATCAACCGGCGCGGAACTTCTTTAGTGGCATCGAGAATAAAGGTAGTCGGACTCGGGGTATATGCCTTCAAAAATCGGTACTGGGCGTTATCCACTTTGGCATACACACCCAACTCGGAGAGATCGCGCACCGAGAGAGTCATGTGGTGATCTGAATCATCACGACGGATGCGAGCAATCCGCTCAACGGCATTTTTATCTTCCAGACGGCAGGCCAGTGCGTAGCCCGAATCGGTAGGCACAATGGCAACCGCCCCATCGCTAATCGCCTTGGCGGTTTGAGCCATCAGGCGCTTTTGCGGTGTTTCTGGGTGAATGTCGACACGTTGAGTCATAGATACCCCCTCCTGGGTGTGGTAAAAAATCGACACAGACTGATTTGAATCACCGATGCACGCACCGGTAACAAAACAGTCATGTAAGAGTGTACAAGCTTTTTATACCAAATGAACAGCCGCCTTTTTATAAAGCAATCACCATGAAATTTTTTCGACCAGTTCCCGATTATTCTGTTTTTAGCGCCTATCACAGGGGCGATATTTACATTGCCACCGCAGTGGCCATGGCTGTATCAGTAATGCAGATTGCGGTCTAATGACACTGGCAAGGCCACGTTGATATAGATGCACTTAATCTCAGGTGGTTTATTTTGGTCTTTGGTACTATGACATTGGTATTGGTCAATCCCCTGTTTATCATGTAAAAACCGGACGTTGTAAATTTCCTGCCCGCCGCGGTGTTTATCGTCAGCGGCTATAATGGTAAGCGCACCATCGTCGAGCACCTAATGCGCCATGTCATCGAGGTGCCAACCGCTGTCTGTCCCCGGGTAAACTGGGCTTAGGTATGGTTCTTTGTTTTCTTAGGTGTTTTGAATATTATCGTGGCCTATGGTTTTCTGAGGCTTATAGGCTCAACTTTAAATTATTTAGTCTAATCGGCTTAACTTTTATCTTTATGATTAGACAAGGAATTTATCTCGGTGCGGGCAGCGCAAAGGTTATCGCTCGAAGCGATTCGGAAAATCAGCACCGGAAAATCCAGTCTGGCGCTTAATCACAGAGGGAAGGTAACCAATATGAACCGTACTTCTAAAACCATTGCAGCCTCCATGCTACTGGCCGCAAGCCCGGTTATCGTTGCCAGCGGTGCAGCCACTACCCCGTTAGGCGCACTGGCCGCAGAGCAGCGCAGTCTGGCAAATAATGTGCTTGAACTTGAAGCAGGCCAGCTAGTCGCCAAAATTAATGACAGCCCGCTGTACGCTGAAAATCTGATGGTGCTTAATGAGCAGCTACAAGCGAGCATCCCACCCCACCGCCTGATTGAGCGCATGGTAGAATTGCGGCTGATTGCAGATAAAGCGCGGCAAGAAAAGCTAACCTCTGACCCGCTGCTCGGAGCGGAGATTCAAAACGCCATTGATAACGCCTTGGCCACGGCCTATTTAAAACATTTCATTGCCCATTTAGAG
>DRZW01000142.1 GCA_011380105.1 Halothiobacillaceae bacterium | reverse complement strand
GCACTGCCGGTTTATGTTGTAAGCGATTGGCAAAACGACTTAGTAATTGCGGGGTTAATGCAATTTCAGGCACTAGTACCAAAACCTGCTTGCCCGCGGCCAAAACCTGCTCGATCAAATCCAGATAAACTACCGTCTTGCCGCTGCCGGTAATACCCTCGAGCAACCAAACACGAAACTGATCAAAATGCTGTTTAACCGCGGTCACCGCCTGCTGCTGCTCAGCATTCAGCGTGATCGTTCTTGGGTTTGAAGTCCGCTGCGGTTTGGGCCATAAACCAGGAGTGGGCACATTAACCCTACTAATCGCCCCGGCTTGTTCTAACCGTTTTCGGCTGGCGGTGGTTAAAGCCGGAAGCGCCTCGCGCGCGACTGGATTAGAGCCAGACCGCTTTAAGGCGGCGACAAAAGCCTTCTGTTTAGCCCCTAGCCTTTCTGGAACACAGTCGGGATTAGTCAGACACCAGCCTTCACTGATTAGCGCGCGCCGGTTGCGCAATGCAGCGGGCATACTTGAAAACAGCACGGCACCCAAAGGATAGTGATAGTAATCTGCAGCCCAGCGTAGAGCCGCAAAAGCCCGCTCGGGCCACAATGGCACCAAATCCAGCGGTTCAATGATCGGCTTGGTTTCCCCCTCGGGCTGCGATGCTGCATCCACAACAACCGCGGTGCGCGTTTTTTTCCCAAACTCAACCCGCACCCGCATCCCCGGCTGCAAAGCCAAGTCATTATCAGCATGATAGGTAAACGCACGGAAAAAAGGCCCAGCCAGTACTACGGACCAGTAGTTTCGCTGTTGCAGGGTCATATCTGGGTGCCTCGAAAAACCAGTTGCGCAACCCGATTACTGCGTTGGGCGGTGCTCGCCCCGTCATCTAAAGCCATGCATTTTCTCAGTTGCTTCGTGCTGTGCGCTTGGCTTTCGAGCCGCTCACGATGGTTTTCAAGCTGCCTATCTGTGTTGGAATTATGCTCATAAGTCAGACATCATAACCCAACAGCATCCCCAGAAATCTAAGTGCCTATTGTAGTTGGCCGTTTGGCAATATTGGCATGGTCGGCATGTTCACTTTGATCAAGCTGCGTGATGATCTCACCACCGGCGACTACTGTGATCCAGGCTGGTACTCACACCCCGAGGGCAGCGTGGTCTTCAAGACCACCGCTAATATGCAACCCGTTGAACCGATATACCGCAGCAAACTTGCCGATGCAGACAGTGAAGACCTACCGGTACCCGATCGGTTCGAGCACGCGCATAGTGGTTATCACTCAGGACATTTCAGGGCACAATCCAGCAGGTCAACCTTTACATCCTGCTGGAGTTCCAATCCAAGGTCGATCATTCCATGCCGATCAGGCTAATGCATGATGTCGCATGCTCCACGACCACCTGCTTAAAAACAACCCCATTACACCCAGCCAAGGCCTGCCACCGATTTTTCGATCGTGTTATACAAAGGATCGGCACGCTGAACCGCCAAGAGCGACATCGACGACATGATCAACCCTGAACCGCCGGGTTTTCTTAAAGCCTACCAACCATCAAGAAGGTGAGCGTAGTAAAGCACAAGCGATTGCACTTAATCTCCTATCCTTTGGGGTGCTAGATGATGCACAAATTGCCCAAGCTACCGGGCTGACAATTACAAAAATTCCCCTAACTAACCTGAGATAGTTGCAAAAAAGTGCCAAATGCAGAAAGATTAACGTAAGTCTTTCATAGAAGGGCATTAGTCATGGACCGACAAGCTGGATTTACCGTTCTTGAGTGGATGGCCGCTATCACGATTCTTAGCATCGTATTAGCGGTGGGCATCCCCTCATTTAATCAGCAACTAGAGCAAAGCCGGCTAACAGCGGCCACGAACAGTTTACTTACTGGCATTCACTTTGCCCGCACTGAAGCACTGCGTATCGGCCAACGCGTGGTTATCTGCACAAGCGCCGATCAGCAAACCTGCCAGCCCCAAGCAGCGTGGCATGATGGCTGGATTATCTTCCCAGACCCCACCGCCAGTGGCCAGCCTGATGGCCCCCTCTTGCGGGTGCACAAAGCCAGCGGTGCCAATATCACCATTACCGGCAACCAACCGGTTGCCAATTACATATCCTATACACCCGATGGCCGAACCAAATTTCTCAGCGGTGCGATGCAAATGGGCACCATAACCCTATGTGGCTCCAATTATGGCCGCCAACTGGTTATCAATCATGCCGGACGGGTTAGAACCGTTCGTATTGAATGCTGATTTAACCCCAACAAAGCCGCTTATCAGAGGATAATAACCGCTGGTCCATTTGCCTGTTGATAGTTGGTATTAGAGGGATAAAGTCCTAGTTATGAAGAAAATAAATAACATCGCTGCTTGGAATGCTCGCCAGTCAGGCTTCAACCTTATCGAGTTGATGGTCGCCATTGTCGTACTTGGCGTTATTCTGGCCGTTGGCATTCCCAGCTTTGGCAACCTGATTGAAAACAACCGCATCACTGCCACCACTAACGATGTCGTCACGGCTCTGAACATGGCACGTAGTGAAGCGGTTAAACGTGGTACCAGTGTTGAGTTTAATAAAACCGGTAATGACTGGTCTGATGGCTGGCAAGTGCGCCTTAAGGGCAGCACTGATGACGCGGGCTTGCTACGTGTCTGGCAAGGCCCGAAGAAACAGGTGGACATCTCGCTTAAAAGCGGCGACCTGCCGCTCATTTTTGATGGCAGGGGCGCTGCTGAAAGCGGTGCTGTTTGCTTGGAAATATCCTTGGGTGACAAGCTAAGAGCGATTAGTGTGCAAAACGCCGGGCGCATTGGTGTTGCTCAAAAAGCCTGCGATTAAATTCACCAACTAGGGAATATACATTATGCCGCGAATAGCGAATATCCAATCCATCCAACAGCAACGGGGTATCACCCTGCTAGAGGTTTTGATTGCCGTGCTGGTGCTAGCGATCGGGCTGATTGGCACCGCCGCCATGCAAAATAAATCATTAGCGTTAAATCACGGTGCCTATCTGGAAAGTCAGGCCACTAATCTCGCCTATGATATTGCCGACCGAATGCGCGCCAACCGCACTGCGGCCAAAGACGGTAAATATGACCGTGACTTTGGCGATAAATTTCCTACCAACAACACCGGAACAATCGCTAATCAGGATTTATATAGCTGGGGCTGCATGTTGCAGGGTGGTAAGCATTGTGCTGTAAATGGCATCGAGCCTAATCCGATTCTGCCGGGCGCTGATGGACGAATTTCCCGTGATGATAATGAAATCATCATTACTATTCGTTGGCGCAACCGAGATGCCGATGATGATCAATTCTATACAACCGAAATAACGACTGAAATCTGATTCAGGGATAAAAAATGGTTATTAACACTGCCATTGCCAATCTAAAGCAGCCATTGGTTAAACAGCAAGGCATTAGTTTAATTGAACTAATGATCTCAATGGTAATTGGGTTAATCCTGCTTGCTGGTGTGATCGGGATTTTTCTCTCTAGCCAACAGGCCTACCGGGCGCAGGAAGCTTCATCCAGAGTGCAGGAAAGCGGCCGCTTTGCGCTGGATATTATTGCCCATGATGCGCGCCTAGCGGGGTATACAGGCTGTGGCAGTAACTATTTTAACAACATTCTCGATAAAAACGATCAAGGTTATAACCCGACTATTCATAGTATTGGTAGTGGCTTTTCTGCTGTCCCTGACAGCTTTACCGAACATATAGATGGCGATGTGCTAACGATTAAATACATGAACACCAAAGGTGTGTTCAATGTGAGCCAAGGCAGCAACCCGGCCGAATTTCATGTTAAAGATGAAGATGGCAACCGCCCAGATATTAAACCTGGTCAGATTGTGATGGTGGTGAATTTAGATGGTCTGTGCGAGATCTTTCAAAATACCTCTACCCAGCCGGGTGTGTTAAATCGCGGACCTGGTGGCAATGTTAATGTTTCTCCCGGCAATAGGGATCCAGACGACAGGGAATACACCATTTTCATTGACAATGTTGAATTATTTGAATTGGTTTCGACACGCTATTACATCAATGAATCAGAGCATAATACTAACCAACGCAGCTTATGGCGGCAGAGATTATTTGGTGATGG
>DRZW01000232.1 GCA_011380105.1 Halothiobacillaceae bacterium | reverse complement strand
CTGCTATCTTTCCGCCTGCGCAATAACGAGGTGGTTGCCGGCGGAAAGATAGCAGCACGGCTTTTTTCAGCCATTCGTTCACCACCCAGTCACCTACGCCGCGGCGCTCGGCAACGCGCAGGCGGCCATCGTCGAGCATCGCCAAAGTGGTGTCGACGGTTTTAACCAATTCCGGGTCGGCATTATTGGGGTTGATTTCAGCGCGTTTTTCAAACGCCGCTTCGATTTGGCTTTGCAGTTGGTTTAAATCAACATCAGTCATGCGTTTTAACTCCAGATAAAAATCAACAGGTGTAAAAAAGAAAAAATCAGTTATTAGCCGCGTAACAAAGCGCAGATACGGTCGGCGGCCTCTAGGCAGTCATCGAGCTGTGCTACCAGCGCCATGCGCACAAATCCGACACCGGGGTCGGTCGGGCCAACCGAGCGGGATAAAAACTGCCCCGGCAGCACGGTAACATTTTGTTGTTCATACAGTTTGCGGGCAAAATCGCGCTCATCGCCACCCACATTAGCCCACAGATAAAAACCGGCATCGGGCAGTCGCACATCCATGACCGGGGCGAGCTTATCTAACACCCGTGCGAATTTCTCCCGGTAATAGCGGCGGTTTTCGGCTACGTGTTGTTCATCCGCCCAGGCGGTGATGCTCGCCTGTTGGGTGTAGATGGGCAGCGTACAGCCCTGATAGGTGCGATAGCGCAGAAACCGCTGCATGATCTGTGCATCCCCGGCAACAAAGCCCGAGCGCAGCCCCGGCAGATTAGAGCGCTTAGATAGGCTGTGAAAGGCGATGATATTACGAAAATCATCACGCCCGGCGTCAACAGCTGCTTGCAGCACCCCAGTGGGCGGTTGGTCGTCATTAAAATAAATTTCAGAATAACACTCATCAGCGGCAATCACTACCTGATGCTGATCTGCCTTGGCAAACAGCGCCCGCCAGCGCGCGCTATTCATCACCGAACCGGCAGGGTTGCCCGGTGAGCAGACAAACACCAGCTGCGCTCGCTGCCAGATGTCTTCGGGAATGGCATCGAAATCGGGCAGGAAATGATTTTCAGCCAGTATCGGATAATAGTAAGGCTCGGCACCGGCGAGCAGTGCCGCGCCTTCATAAATCTGGTAGAAGGGGTTGGGCATCATGACCACCGGGCGGCTGTTTTGGTCGGTGTTGTCGACAATAACCTGTGCGATGGCAAATAATGCCTCACGGGTGCCGGCAACCGGCAGAATATGCCGATCGGGATCAAGTTGGTTTTCAGCCAGCGCAAAGCGGCGTGTGGCCCATTTGGCAATGCTCTGGCGTAGCTCCGGTAAGCCACGGGTGGCCGGGTAGCGGGCAACGCTGTCGATCGACTGGCTCAGTTTGTCGAGTACCGCTTTTGGCGGTGCATGCTGTGGCTCGCCGATGGAAAGCGGGATATGCTTTTTGTCCGCAGGGGGTTGGCAGTTAGCTTTTAAGGCTGCAAGTTTCTCGAAGGGATAAGGGTGCAGACGATCAAGATCGGGATTCATACCGGTCAGCCAGACAGTTTTATAAAGCATTCTATTGTACAAAATAATGCTCACCGGAGGTGAATATGGCGGAGAATGGCGTGATCGGGGTTGATCACATCAGTTTTATCTGCGATGACTTGCCTAAATCATTGGCGTTTTATCAGGCGGTGTTTGATGCCGTTATTCTGCCGCGCCCGGAGCTGGGTTTCCCCGGTGTTTGGTTGGACTTAGGCGGTGGGGTTGTGTTGCACCTGCTCAATTTGCCCAACCCGGATGCTGGTGTGCCGCGCCCAGAACACGGTGGGCGGGATAAGCATATTGCCTTGGCTGTGCGGAGTACTGCGGAATTTGCCGAAAAACTTGCCAGGATGGCTGTGGTAACTACCCGCTCTCGATCCGGGCGGGATGCGCTGTTTTTCCGCGATCCGAGTGGTAATGCCATTGAGTTGCTAGGGCGGGGTTAGGGTTCGCCGGTCAAGCCTTTTTCTGCTTGTTGGTAGTCCTCCGCGCTTGCTACCACCACCCGGTTTCGCCCCTGCGCTTTGGCCCGGTAGAGGGCCGTGTCAGCTGCAGTTAATACGGTGTTTAGTGCTTGTAGTTGCTCTAGTCGTGCTAGCCCGAAAGAGGCGGAGAGCTCAATGCGCGTATCACCGAACTCTAGCGGGTGTTCACAGAGTGCCAGCCGGGCGCGTTCGACGATTTTTAACGCCGCCTGTTCATCGGCAATGTTGGTTAGCAGTAAGACAAATTCCTCACCGCCGTAGCGGAACAGCGCATCTTCGCTCCTTAATGCCCCGCGCAGCCGGTCACTGACCAAGCGCAGTGCCTGATCACCAATATGATGGCCGTGTTTATCATTGATCGGTTTGAAGTGATCAATATCCATAATGGCCAGATACACCACCAGACCCGCTTCGCGAGCGGTTTGAATAGCGGTGGGCAGTATGCTAACCAGCTCGCGGCGGGTTGGCAGGCCAGTTAGGCTGTCACGGCTGAACAGTAAAAAATGCAGCTCTGACTGTAGCTGCCAGATGGCCTGGTCGAGTTGTTGGTAGCTTTGTTCGAACGCAGTGTAGTCGTCACAATCGACTTTACCATCGCCAAGACGCTGGTGGAGAATCTTGCAGGCCATATCCGTGACTTGCTGATTTAGTTGGTTAAGTTTCTGCAAGCCCAACCGGTGTTGGGGCAGAGTCTGGCTGTTTTCAGCCAACCACTGATCCAATTTGCCAATTGCATATTGGCCATGTTTCCGGCATTGATCAACTTCAGGGACCCGATCCGGCCCGCAGATTAGGGCGCGATTTACCACTGACTGCCAGCTCCGCAGCGCATCGTGGGCATCAATAAGCGTATCGACTTGATATTGTAGATTGTTAAGTTCAGCCACGGCGATCATCCAGCCTTGCTATTAATTTAATATTGTCCGGATAGCACAGAGTTTGCTGCAAATCTATGCTAAAAACCAGCAGGGTGTTGGTAGTGTAGTCGAGTCTGGCCATTATTTTCAGGATTGGGAAAGCGCAGTTCTTCAGCGGCCAGCATAAGCCGTGGATGGCGCTCCGGATGAGGGTGGTAGAGCGAATCCCCCTGAATGGGATGACCTTGGGATAACAAATGCACCCGCAGCTGATGGGAGCGACCTGTAATGGGCTGTAGTATCAGGGTCACGCCTTCTTTGTCAATGCCGACAGTTCGATAATAAGTCTGCGAGGGTCGGCCTCGTTCATGGTCAATCTGGTAACGAGGGCGGCGTTCTAAGTCCTTGCCAATAGGCAAATCTATCATGCCTTCGGCGGGGGTGGGTGGTTGATCAACTCGGGCGCGGTATTGTTTGGCAACGCTCCGCTCGGCAAAGGCCATGGATAAAAACCGGTGAGCGCGAGCATTGCGTGCTAAAAGCACAATGCCCGAGGTGTCCCAATCTAGTCTATGAACAACGCGCGCGTCGGGAAACTCCAAGATCACCCGGTTAATCAGGCAATCCTGTTTTTCCGGTCCTAAGCCGGGCACAGTTAGCAATCGGGGTGGTTTGTATACCACCAGAAAGTCGCGCTGTTCGTCGATCAGCGCCCAGTCTTCGACTGGCTGGCCGGGGTGGTTGAGGTCAATCGGTTGGTTCATGTCAGATCAGGGGTTGTAGGGCATTTGGCCGCTTGGCTGAGTGCTGCGGCAATGGTTTGCTGTTTTTCCCGATCATTGATCGGATGGCCGTGTTCATCAACTACAAAAAACGCATCCTCAGCTCGCTCGCCTAAGGTGCTGATCCGGGCATGGAGCAGAATCACGCCTTGGCGCCAGAGCTGGTCGCTTAAGTCTGCAAGCAGGCCCGGGCGGTCTTTGGTTCGCACCTGAATCAGGGTTCGTCTCCGGGCGATGTCTGGGAGGAAGGTGATTTCAGTATCGACATCCAGACTGCATAACTGCGCTGGAATGCGTCGGTGGGTAACGGCCAACGGTCGGTCGGGGTGAAAAATCAGGTCGGTGAGCCGTTCACGCAGGGCTTCAATCGCACCGCTATCGCCGAGTGCTTCGCCGTGGCGGTCGAGGACAAAGAATTCCAACAGGATCAGCTCTGAGTCGGGCAGTTCCTCACGCGCGCCATCATCTGCAAAGCCTGACAGCCCAGTCTCGGATAATAGTGGCCGTGGGATGACGGTAATATTGGCTGATTG
>DRZW01000213.1 GCA_011380105.1 Halothiobacillaceae bacterium | reverse complement strand
GTTTGAGCGTTTACGTTCTGTCGAGCTGAGCGTGGATGATCTGCAGGCCAACCCGCCATTGAGCGCGCATGAGCATCAAGCACGCATTGAGCAGGGGCGCTATTTGCTTTGTGGTGTTAATGTTACGGCTCGGTTAGGTGCTGCGCTGGGCAAGCCTGGCATATGTGTCTGCAACCCCGGTAATGCCAAGAATGAGGGCGCTATTTCCTCAAGGCTAGCTACACATAAAATGCTCAATGTCGATGAGCCGCCTATGAATCAGCCGGCCATCATCACCGAATCGATCATCCAGGCGATGACCAAGGGGCAGGCAAAAATCGTGGTGAATGAACAAGAACACGAAAGAAAAAAAAGCGCCTTCAAAAACCTAGATTCCTCTGAAGCAACGCCGGCCCCGGTCGCCGAGACGTCCGAACAGAGCGGCGCGCGTTAATATGTTGCAGTTACGTTCTGAACAGACGTTGGAAAATACCCTGCGTCTGCCGGCGGTTAGTAAAGCCCATTATGAACTAGATGCAGTCGATGCCCACAGCCTGGCCAGTCCGGGGTTAAAAGCCATATTAAAAGACCCGGATTTATTGATTATCGGCGGTGGGTCTAATCTGGTTTTTGCCAGTCCTGAGATCAAGCACAGCCTTTCGATCAGTGCCAATCATTGGCAGGTTCTCAGACAAAGCCCATCACATGTCTGGATTGTCGCAGAGGCTGGGTTGTCTCTGGATGTTTTGGTGCGGCAAACCACCCGTTACGGTTGGTTTGGTTTAGAGCGGCTTGCTGAAATACCGGGCACGATTGGCGCAGCGCCGATCCAGAACGTTGGGGCCTATGGCCGTGAAATCGCCGATTTGCTCAATTGGGTTGAAGCAGTCGACCGCAAGACCGGCCAGATTTGCAGGTTTACCCGTGCTGCTTGTCGCTTCTCCTACCGACAGAGTATCTTCAAACAACAGCCAGAACGTTGGTTAATTACTCGGGTGGGATTGCGATTAAAACGCAAATCAACCGCTGATAGCATCTTTGCCCACCCCGGTGTGCAGCATGCTGCCAAGCAGCTCGGTTATAACATTAAAAACAATGACATACCCGCTGATCCTAAAGTTATTGCGGAGATCATTCGCGCTGTCCGTTTGGCTAAACTGCCCGATTGGCGCGATCCTCATGCGCCGGGCAGCGTGGGCAGTTTCTTTCACAATCCGGTGATTAGTCGCAAACAATTCAATCGGTTGCGCAAGAAATTTGGTGCTGTGCCGGGTTTTGCCACCGCTGATCAAGAGAAGATCAAAATACCGGCGGGCTGGTTGATTGAACAGCGTGGCTGGCGGGGTGTGGTGCGCGGCTCAGTCGGCGTATATGCTGACCATGCACTAGTGCTGGTGCATTTTGGTGCGGGCAGTGGCGCCGAGTTGCTATCTTTGGCCAATGAGATTATCGCCGATATCAAAAACCACTACGGCATTACGCTGGTGATAGAGCCGCGGGTGTTACCCTAAGCAGTTATAATGCATATCGGATAATACCTGCGATATGATTTATTATCCCTAACATTACTTATTGCCAAGCTAAACCTACCGTGACCCAATCAACCACAGAGTCGACACAAGCGCGTATCCGTGCCTCTATTGAGGATGAGCGGGTTTTGTCGTTGTACTTAGAAGGTCACTGGCGATTGGCTGATTTGCAAGGACATTTTGCATTTGAGCAACTGATCAATATTCCCACCGGAGTGACCAAGGCAGAAATACGCCAGCCGCCACAATCGCTGGATAGTGCCGGGGCACTGGAAATTGCTCGCCTGCATCGTTTTTTACAGCAACAGGGCATCGAACTTAAGCTTTCTGGATTGCAGCCGCAACAGCAGGGGCTGGCAGCATTACTGATTGAGCGTAATCCACCTGAAAAGTCCGAACATCCTCATCAACCAGGCTTTTTGGCAAGCATAGGGTTGCGCGTTTTCGGGATTGGGCGGGAGATGAACGCCTTTCTCGCCTTTTTGGGTGAACTCGCCGCCCGCGGGCTGCCGGCAGTGCTCGCGCCGTGGCGCATCCGTTGGCGGGAAGTGGCAGGCGAAATTCAGGCCGCTGGGGTGCGCGCTCTGGGTATTGTTGGTCTGTTATCGTTTCTAATCGGCATGGTGATGGCCTATCAGGCTGGGGCGACATTAGCCGACTTCGGTGCGAATATACTCATCGTTAATCTAGTGGCCATTATCACCCTGCGTGAAATGGGCCCGCTGATTACGGCCATTATCGTTGCCGGGCGTACCGGTTCTTCATACACCGCACAGATAGGCACAATGAAAATCACCGAAGAGGTGGATGCGCTTAAAGCTATTGGCATCCCGCCTTTTTCCATGTTGATTCTGCCTAAAGTCATCGCCTTGATGATTGTCTTACCTCTGTTGACCCTGTTTGCTAATTTAATGGGGTTGGCTGGTGGGGCGTTGGTCGCCGCGCAACAGTTTGAAGTCCCGGTGCGTATTTACATTGACCGCCTACCGGAAGTAGTGGATTTAACCACCCTGATGTTGGGTCTGGTTAAAGCCCCGGTTTTTGCTATTACCATTGCGTTAATTGGATGTATGCAAGGTATGCGGGTTTCGGGTAGCGCGGCTGCGGTAGGTCGGGCGACCACCAAATCGGTGGTTCAGGCTATTTTCCTGGTGATTGTGATTGATGCGGTGTTTTCAGTCGCCTTTAATATTCTGGGGTATTAATGTTTATGGCTGAGCCGGTAGTCCGCGCAGAAAACATCCACAATTGCTTTGGGCAGAGCTGTGTGCATCAAAATCTCAATCTGGAGTTACCACAGGGAGAGATTGTGGCCTTGGTTGGTGGGTCGGGTACGGGAAAAACGGTTTTGATTCACACCTTGACAATGCTACGCAGTCCCACCCGCGGTAAGGTAACCCTGTTCGGGGTTGATGTTGGAGCCGCTGGCGAGAAAACCCGCTTGGATCTGCGCCGTAAAATTGGCTTGTTGTTCCAAGGCGGTGCTTTATTTACCGGCATGACCGTGCTGGAGAATGTCATGCTGCCCTTGCGTGAGCACACCCGGGTGCGTGGAGCCTGGCTGGAGGAGTTGGCCATGAGCAAAATTTTGCTTGGAGGCTTGCCTGCAAGTGCCGCGGGGAAATACCCTGCTGAGCTTTCTGGGGGCATGGTAAAACGGGCAGCGCTGGCGCGCGCACTGGCTCTTGATCCGGCTTTACTGGTGCTAGATGAGCCGACCTCGGGTTTGGATCCGATTGCCGCTGCGGCCTTTGATGATTTAATTCGCGAACTGGTTGATTCCATGGGATTAACAGTCTTGCAAGTCACTCATGACTTGGATTCAATCTGGACCGGTTCTGATCAGGTCGCTTTTTTAGCCCGCAAAAAGGTGTTAGCGATGGGCCCGGCCGCTGAGCTGGCAAAACGGGATGAACCCGAATTAGTTGCGTATTTTCAAGGTGCCCGCTCAGCTCACTATGCGGCACGTAGCTATTAGTTTTATCGAGGTAACGATGGATTCACAAATCAATTACTCTCTGGTGGGTGCCTTCGTACTACTATTATCGACTGCGACAGTGGGCTTTGGCTACTGGCTGTTTGTCGGCGGCAGTGACCGCCAGTACGAGCCTTATGTGATTTATGCCACCGATAGTGTCAGCGGGTTAAATACGAATGCGCGGGTGTTTTACCATGGCGTGGACGTCGGCTGGGTTGACCAGATTCAGATTGATCCTAACAACCCCGACCGGATCGAGATTCGAGTTTCCATTGCCGAAGGCACGCCGATCCGTCAGGATACTACCGCCCAGTTGCGACCACAGGGGGTAACCGGTTTGAGCGTGCTGGATCTCTCAGGGGGGTCACCTGATAGTCCGATTCCCACTAAAGAGGGTCAAAGTTGCTGTCCGGTTATTCGTTATGAACCTTCACTGTTTTCAAAATTAGAAGGTGGTGTTCAGGATACACTGGTATATATTTCTGTTATTGGTCAACGTCTTGAGCGGCTATTTAACGAGGAAAATGTTGATGCGCTGCAAAATACCATCAAAGATATTAGTGAGATTACCGCCACCATTGCCAATGAGCGCGATGCTATTAGTCGTATTGTAAATAACACCGAGCAAACCACTGCAAACATAGCCAATTTAACCCAATCGGCCGATCAGCTCGTAGCTCGGGCGCATAGCAGTATGGATTTAGTAG
>DRZW01000204.1 GCA_011380105.1 Halothiobacillaceae bacterium | reverse complement strand
GTCTTAGTTATTATTGGTTTATTGTTAAGGGAAATTTTTCACTGTTTGCAAAATGCATAACAAAAGGATATTCGGCATGTTACTACAAAAATCAAAGTTTCGGATTGGGGTCTTGGCGACTGTGGTGGGTTGCTTTCTTCTGCTTTCTCCTTTGGCGCAGGTGACCGCCGAGTCCATGGCTAACAACGTACCCGGTGCGGTATCCGAAGGTGGCTTGGAAAAATGGGTTCCGCGTGCTGAGGCCGGCGAGGTGTTCGCCATGTATGTAGTTGGCTATATGTACAGCAATGGCGAGAACGCCCCGCGCGATGTTGCCAAGGGGCTTGAGTGGCATTACCGTGCTGCCGAGCGTGGCTACGCCCCTAGTAAGCTTGCCATTGCCAATATGTACCTTGATGGTGATGGTGTTGCAAAGGACCGGGCAAAAGCGCTGGCCTGGTATGAGCGTGCCGCCAAGACAGGCTATGTACGCGCACAGGCGAATTTGGCGGCTATCTATCTGGGCAATGAGCAATTCGAGCCAGACTACGCGCGCTCTTTTTACTGGTTTCGGCAGGCCGCCGCTCAAGGAGATGATCAGTCCCGTTACAACTTGGGGCTGATGCACTCATCAGGCTGGGGCGTGCCTAAGCGCGATTATGTCGCTGCTTACGCTTTACTGGTACCGTTGGGCGAGCGGGGCCATGAGCAAGCTCTGACCGCCTTGTCTCAGTTGCGCGGGCTGTTAAGTGAGGCTGATTATAGCCTAGCCTTAAATCTGGCCGAGCGTTGGCGTGATGATGAAAACCTGATTGTGATGCTGGAGCAATATGCCGCACTTTCGCGCTGATGGCGTTTGTGAAAAATCAAAACCAACCCGGCCTTGCCGGGTTTTTTATTGGCCGCTTTAATGCCCGTTTTCTAACAACAAAGCAAAAAAAGAATGAGCCGCCACCCTGCCTGGCCTATAACAGGGGTGAGGTTAATCGAGCAATGTTCTGGGATAAGGTGCGCCATTTAGGTCGTTGCGCCCATTGAGCCGCGCTTAGTTCAATGCTCTTACTGCGATATTCTGCCACCAGATAATTTAAGTTCGTAGCGGTTTTGGGGCTGTAGAACAGCAAGCCTAATTCCGCGTTAATCAGAGAGGAACGGACATCGAGATTGGCGCTGCCCACTAAAGAGATTTGATGATCACAGAGGGTGATTTTGCTATGCAACAACCGGGAGGGGTGGCGATAAATCCGCACACCCGCTTCGAGTAATTCCGCGTAATACGACTCCTGCGCGCGTTGAACTAACCGCTGATCGAGTTTTTCAGAGACGATTAGTTGGCAGTTTACTCCACGGTTGGCTGCTACTTTTAGGGCATCCAAAGTGGGTTCGTCCGGCACAAAATAGGGGGTGACAATCGTAATGGCCTCATGGCTGGCGTAAATCATCGCTAGTAATAAGCGCTGTAAGACCGGCTCGGGGTATTCCGGGCCGCTTGGCAGGCTGATACAGGATTCATCACCGGCTGCGACTGGTTCTGGGAAATAAACCGGCCCTTCTAGCAGTTCGTGGGTTTCCACGAACCAGTCGCCGACAAAGATCGTTTGTAATTCTAAGACGACCGGGCCGGATAAGCGCATCATTAAATCTTCATAAACCACCCCCGGTTTGAAGGTGGGGGCAATTAGATTCATCGAACCGGAATAGCCTGTCACACCGTCAATCACAATTAGTTTGCGGTGATTGCGCAGGTCAAATCGTGCCGAGCGGCTGGGCACTTTGCTACGCGGAAAGGCGCGAGCTAGCTCAATGCCCTCTTGAGTCAATGGTGTCAGGCGCTTTATAAAATGCTTGCTGCCAAAGTCATCGACCAGCAATCGTACCGCCACGCCGCGCTTAGCAGCGCGGATTAGTGCTCGGAAGACCGGCTCGGTTAAGTGATCGCGGGCGGCGATATAAAACGTCATGTGCACATGGTCACGCGCCTGATCAATATCTTCGACCAGCATATCGATAAAAGCCTGTGGCTCGCGTATCAGCTCGGCATGGTTGCCAGCGAAGACCGGAAAAACGCGCCAGTGAGCCGCCAGCTGCTCTAATGAGGCAAAACGTGCCGGCAATGGAGCCCGATCCTGTAGGCGGGCTTTGAGTATGCGGTCGGTATTAGGTTTTAAGGTGTCGGCCAGCGTCATGATTTTTTCGGCACGCTGTAAAGATACCCGCGGGCGGCCAACAAATAAATACAATGCCAAGCCAAATAAGGGCAGAAAGAAAATCAACACCAGCCAGGCAGTGGCTGCGGTGGGCGGACGGCGCAGTGGGACGATAAATAACGCCCCGATGCGAATAGCCCACTCAATAAAAAAATATATGGTACTGATTAGCGAGGCATCCCAATTCATTAGCGTCGCCCGCCTCCGGATGCACGTAGCAACACCCGATCCATCATGCGCGTGGAGAGCACTCTTTTCAGCCAAGCAAACACATAGGTCGGCACGGTGACCGGGTAGCGTGCTTTGGGTCGCGGGCTTTCAATGGCGTGGATGACTTTTTTGGTGACCGCATCGGCCGGTAGCGTGAATGGCGCAGCTGGCCCCGGTTTGCGCATACGCTTAAGCTGGGCTGTGTAAGCATCTTGATGCACGGAGTGATCAACATTGATCCAGCGCAGAAAGGCCTGCTCAGCATTATGACGAAAACGTGATGTGATCGGGCCGGGTTCAATCAATGAAACCTCAATGCCGCTGCCTTTTAGCTCCAGCCGCAGGGTGTCGGTTAGCCCCTCTAAGGCAAACTTAGAGGCGACATAAGCGCCGCGAAAGGGCAGAGCGGCGATGCCGAGTACAGAGCTGTTCTGCACAATCCGGCCATACCCCTGACGGCGCATCACGGGGATAACCCGCCGTGTTAGCTCATGGGTGCCAAAAAGATTGGTCTCAAATTGCGCACGCAACGCCTCGCGTGATAAATCTTCCACCGCCCCCGGCAGCCCGAACGCTGCATTATTAAATAATGCATCAATCCGACCTCCTGTGTGGCTCAATGCCCTATCCAAGCCTGCCGCGATGCTTTGGGTGTCATCAAGATCCAGCAGCACCGGGATTAGGGCAGCATTTAAACGCAACGCTTGCAAATCACTCTCGCGGCGAACACCAGCAATGACTCGGTGGCCACGTTTGGCCAGCGTCTCGGCAGCATTAAGGCCAATCCCTGAAGAGCAGCCGGTAATCAGGATGTTTTTAGGTTCGGTGGTTGATTTCATATCCCAAGACTACAGGGTGATTGCATCACAGTGGGTAGATTATATACTCACAGTAGATTGTTGAATTCCAAGTAAACCAAAGGGAGTCTCTATCATGGCTATTGAAAAACGAACGCCTGTGATGGCGCAAGTTGGGGATAAGGCGACCCACGAGGTTATGCGCAACACCTACATGATGCTGTCGCTAACCCTGCTGTTTAGTGCCCTGATGGCTGGTGTGTCAATGTTGCTGGCGGTGCCGGCGTGGATCTCGCTGCTGACGCTGGGTGGCGCGCTGGTTTTAATGTGGTTTGTATTGCCGAAAACTGCCCACTCCATGGCGGGGCTGGGCGTGGTGTTTGCCATCACCGGCTTGCTGGGATTTGGTCTGGGCCCCACGCTGACGTATTACTTGAGCATGCCCGGCGGCGGTGAGTTGGTGATGACCGCGATGGGCGGCACCGGGGCGATTTTTCTGGGATTGTCTGCCTATACCTTGATTACCCGCCAAGACTTCTCGTTTATGGGTGGTTTTTTGGTGGTCGGCCTGGTGGTGATACTCCTGGCGTTGCTGGGGAATTTGTTTCTTAATCTGCCCGGTTTGTCGATGGCATTATCAGCCGGGGTTATCCTGTTGATGAGTGGGTTTATCCTCTATGACACCAGCCGGATGATTCACGGTGGTGAAGATAATTATCTGTTCATAACCGTCAGCTTATTTCTCAGCATCTTCAACATCTTCGTGCACCTGCTCTCCTTGCTGGGCATGAGTCAGAACGACTGATAAACGCATCGCTTATGGCTTAATGTCAGCCCCGGTTAGCCGGGGCTTTGGTTTTTTTATTGCCGCCTAATGAAGATGATATGAGCGTTTTCCCGGCAGGGGCGTGTCATCGGGTTGCTAAACGTTAATCAGGACATGCTTTTTAAGTGACCGATTGGTTTGGGCATCCAAAGGAGCAAGACAATGGAGCTATGGATGAAGATCGGCATGGCAGCACTCATTATCGTGATGCTGGTGATGCTGATTCCACGAATAAAACCCATGGTGCAAAATTCACCAAAGGGGACTCGAGAACAATGGCTGGGCGTGGGAATTATCCTGATGTTTGTGCTGGGTTTTGTGGCTTTTCTGATCTCGATGGTCTAGTAACG
>DRZW01000205.1 GCA_011380105.1 Halothiobacillaceae bacterium | reverse complement strand
GCACCTGCCTCGGTCAGTTTCGCCAGCACGGCGTCCAAGACATCCGGTTGGGTATCTCGCACTAGCACAGAACCCCGGGTCATGGCTGCTGCAACCAGATAGGTGCCGGTTTCAATACGGTCTGGAAGTACCCGATAGCGCACCCCAGTCAAGGATTTTACACCTTGAATGCGGATGACATCCGTGCCGGCCCCGCTTATCTGCGCCCCCATCTTGTTGAGGAAGTTTGCCAGATCGACAACTTCTGGTTCACGGGCGGCATTTTCCAAAATTGTCTCGCCCTCGGCAAGCGTGGCGGCCATCATTAAATTTTCAGTGCCGGTTACGGTAATTTGATCCATCACGACCCGGGTGCCAGTTAACACCTCAGCCTCGGCATGAATATAACCATTCTCAACCCGCACCGAGGCACCCAGGGCTTCTAGGCCTTTAAGGTGAATATCTACCGGACGGGTGCCAATCGCACAACCACCGGGCAGAGAAACTTGTGCACGCTTAAACCGCGCCAGCATGGGGCCGAGTACCAGGATAGAAGCGCGCATGGTACGCACCAGCTCATAAGGGGCAATCAGGTTGGTGACCGTTGTGGTGTCAATCTCAACACTCATCCGATCACCTACCGTTAAACGCGCCCCCATGCCAGCGAGCAGTTCTAGATTGGTGGTCACATCCTGCAGATGAGGTACGTTCTCAAAGGTGACCGGTGAGTTGGCCAACAGGGAGGCTGACATCATGGGCAGTACCGCATTTTTAGCACCGGAAATGCGCACTTCACCGGATAGCGGTTTACCACCTCGAATCAGAAGCTTATTCATGCATTTTCAATCAAATTTTCAGCCATTCTCACCGGATTTATCACGATCAACGACTTGGAACAGGGAATCGATGCCATAAATAGCAGCCATCCCCGCTAATGAACGCGGCAGATGAGTGTACCGGATCGCCACACCTTTTTCCTGTGCAAGCTTCATCCAGCTAACCATCAGCGCCAATCCGGCTGAATCAATGCGACCCACTTCGGCTAAATCAACCTCAATGGTGTCGCAATGCTCATTTAGCGCATTAAGCCACTGATTATCAGCCGTTGCCACTGTACTAAAGCCCAGCGTACCGGCCAGTTTAATCAGCCCCGGCTGGTGATTGATAATGAGTTTATCGTTCATTACGTGTGCGCAAGGTTTCGATCAGACCATCTATACCGTCACTTTGAATGCGCTGAGCAAAACTGCCACGGTAGTTGTTGATCAGGCTAATACCATCCACCACCACGTCAAAGACCAGCCACCGCCCATCATCGAGAATCATGCGATAGTTGACCGGCACTGTACCAAAGTCACCACCGTGTACCTCGGTTTCCACAAAGATTTCGTTATTACCCGCCGCAACACGGCTGCCTAATACTTCAATGCTTTGTTCGCCCAACTCCGATAAAGGCCCGGCGTAGGTACGCACCAGCAATTGCTGGAATTCATGCGTAAACGCTTCGCGCTGTTGTGCGGTTGCCTGGCGCGCGTAACGCCCCAGTACCAACTGGGTCATCCGCTGGCTATCGACATGAGGCAGCAAGGTGTCATCGACAATCTCCAATAACACCAGTGGGTCGGCCTGGATGTCATCGCGGCGCTCATCAATCTGTAAGAGCACTGTTTGAGCGGTTTGTAGTACTAACCGCTCTGCATCCGCACGTTGTTCAGCAGTAACTTCAGCCTTTAGCGGGGTTGTAATCAGAAAAAAACTAGCCAGCAGTGGTAGAAAAAATCGACGTTTAATCATTGGGGATAATCTCCAGTTGCGACAGCAAGTTCGGTTACCGCCATATTAAAATCATTAACAGCCTGAAGGTATTCAGCCTGGGTTTCCGTATTGGCACGCACCGCCTCGGCCATGCCGTTGCCGTCGATCAACCCGGCTTGATAGTCCATAAAACTTGAAATCATCCAGCGGCGGGCGGCAGTGCGAGCCTCGTCTAGTGCTTGAATTTGTTGTTGCAAGCCAAGTGCCTGATGAAAAGCTTCAGAGACTTGGAACGGAATACCCATCTGTGCTAGGCGCGCCTGCGCAACCACCGACTGCATATCGGCCTCAGCCTCAGAGATGTTCGCGCGCATCACCCCGGGGTTAAACTCCCATTGCAAGCCAATGACAGGGGTAAAAAAACCGTTGTTCAGGGGTTGGTTGATATACGGGTTTCGCAAACGGTCACGACCGGGCGTGTAAACACCACCACCAACTAAACCCGCATACAAATTCGGCATACGATCAGCTTTACGCGCCTGAACATAATAGTGCATTGCCGCCAGCCCATTTTGCGCCATGCGCATTTCCGGGCGGTCTGTCAAAGCTTTTTCACTGAACTCATGCAAGGAGCCCTCAGGCATCGCAACCGGTCTTAGCTGGCGGTCAGCGACACTAATCTCTTCAAAGATCGGAACGCCAATAATGGTTTTCAAGCCATCAAGGGCAATCGCCTCAATACTCTCGGCTTTGGCGATATAGCGCTTTAAGTCACCGATGCCGGTATCAACCGCATAAAGGTCGCTCATACTCATGCGGCCTTCATCCGCGGCATTTTGCATATCATCTCGCCGGCTGCTGATCTGGCGCAGTACCCCTTCGAGCATCCGCCGAGTATCCCGGGCGGCTAAATAACCATAATAGGCACGATGCACGGTTTTGAAGGTTTCGCCACGCACCACCGAAACCTCAGCCTCGCTAACGGTTCGGTTCAGATCCGCAGCACGGCCATAATTTTCCAACTTACCAAAGGTGTACAACGGCTTAATTAAGCTTGCAGTGAGCCCGGTGGTAATGGTGAATCCTTGATCAAACTTATAAGCATCGTCGCGCAAAGTGCAGTCTTCACCCGCCCGGCAGGTATTGCTGCCATTGTCGAACAAACCGTCACCTGCCTTGGGCGCAATTCCGGCAAACAGGTTAGCCGACATCCGCACCCCGCCCTCACCGGCGACGCGTTCAATCAGAGCCTGGGCGCGAGCGACATTCGCCAGCTGATCCTCAATCCGCGGGTCATTTTCCAGCGCCATTTCAATAGCGCGATCTAAGGTAAGATTTTTTAAATCAGCCCATGCGCTTAACGGCAGCAACAACGTTGCACCAAGCAGAATGTGACGAAACAGTCGAGTCATCAGTCCTGTGCCCTATCAAAGAGAAAACGGGAAATTACACTTTCAAGAATAAAAGCCGATTGGGTCATGGTGATCTGATCACCATCAGTTAATGAATCAAACGAACCGCCTGGTGAAAGCTCAATGTACTGTGAGCCAAGCAGGCCGGCAGTGTAGATATTGGCGAAGGTGTCGGTGGGGATGTTGTCGTACTCATTGCGAATTTGCATCACCACCACCGCCTCAAAGGTATCCGGATCCATGCTAATAGACTCAACCCGGCCAATGGTTAGCCCCGACATTTTCACCGGCGCTTTGGCGGTCAGCCCTCCGACGTTATCAAATTTAGCAATAACTCGATAACCGTCCACCCGACTGGCGCCAAAATTCGTCCAAGACAACGCCATAACCATTAGGACTACGGCGCCTGCCAGCACAAACAAGCCAACAATCAATTCCACATAGCGATGTGCATGCATATTTTTAAGTTCCAAACATTACTGCGGTCAAAACAAAATCCAGCGCCAGAACAGCAAGCGAGCTGATTACTACCGTCTGGGTCGTCGCCTGAGCCATGCCTTTCGCAGTGGGTTCGGCATAATGGCCTTCAAAAACAGCGATCAAGGCAATCACAGCACCAAAAGCGACCGCCTTGATCATCCCGGCCATGACATCATCGAATGCATCCATTTGCTGGGCGATTTGGCCCCAATATGAGGCTGCATCCACCTCCAGCACGACTACGCCAATAAAGTAGCCACCTAGAATACCAACAAATGAAAACATTGCCGCTAATATCGGTACAGCAATAATACTCGCCAACAAACGCGGTGCCATCACCCGGCGGATCGGGTCAACTGCCATCATTTCCAGTGCTGAAAGCTGTTCGGTGGTTTTCATCAACGCAATCTCGGCGGTAATCGACGAGCCGGCACGCCCGGCAAATAAAAGTGCGGTAACCACTGGCCCTAGCTCACGCACCAGCGATAAAGCCACCATCACCCCGAGTGATTCGGTGGCATTAAAGCTACTTAAAATCGTGTAACCCTGCAGCCCTAACACCAGACCGACAAAACCACCGGCCACGAGAATAATCACCAAGGACAGAACGCCGGCAGCATAGATCTGCTGCGCCAAATCACGTGGACGGGTAAACGGCACCCAAGCAACAGCAATCAAGCGCAGCGCAAATATGGTCATGGCGCCGGCATGTACAGCGGCGTTGATGACCACACGCCCGATGCGACGAATATATAGGCT
>DRZW01000117.1 GCA_011380105.1 Halothiobacillaceae bacterium | reverse complement strand
GCTACTCTCTGTGCTCCACAAAGGCTTGACCGACTACCGCACATTAATGTCCGGCAAGCGGTTCTGGGCGTTCCTTAAAAGGGCTTTGCGTGATATTACCGACAGTGACTATGCATTAATTGGCGAAGTTTTAACCATCAAGGGCAAACCAGAACTAAAAATCCATGCCATTACCGATATTTCTTGGAATGAAGAATCCCGCGAACTTATGCGTAGTTTTGTTGAAGGCGATACGCGCCTGACCAACCATCAGACCCTGCTGGGCCGCACGTTTGCTGGCGGGGAGGTGGTAATCTCCACCGACACCCCGAATGACCCACGATCATCTGCTCTCCCTCACGGCCACCCCGTATTACAAAACTTCATGGGTGTACCGATTATGGATGAAGGCAAAGTCATTGGCATGTACGCCATCGCCAACAGTCGGGCGCAAATCAGCGAGGACTTAGCCGCCTGGTTACAACCGTTTACCGCGACCTGTGCGCTGATGATACGGCTATACCGACAGATGGCCGAACGAGAACGCATTATGGATGAATTAGCCCGTGCCCGTGATGAGCAGGAACGCGCCTCGCGCGCCAAAACCGATTTCCTCTCGGCGATGAGCCACGAGTTGCGCACACCGCTGAACTCCATTATCGGTTTTTCGCAGTTAATCCGTTCGAGCAAACGTGATCACATCCCAGATCGTACCCGCCGCCAGGTCGAGCAAATTGAAAAAAGCGGTCACCATTTGCTGGAGCTAATCAATGAGGTGTTGGAATTATCGCGGATTGAATCCGGCAAGCTGCATTTATCCATCGAACCGGTAGACGTCTCTGCGGTAATCACTGCCGCCATCGAAACCACAGAAGGTATGGCCGAAATCGCCAATATTCAGTTTATTACCGAACAAATCGAAGACTGCCACGCCTGGGTCAACGCTGACTTCACCCGCTTAAAACAGGTGATTATTAACCTGCTTTCCAACGCGATTAAATATAACCGCGAGGACGGCCGCGTCTTTATTAGTTGCCTTGAGCAACATGATGATGTGATCATATCCGTTCGGGATGAAGGCATCGGTATCGCGGCAGAAAATAAGGACAAAATATTCCAACCCTTCAACCGGCTAGGTGCTGAAGATAGCGCGATTCAGGGTACCGGCGTGGGTTTATCGCTGACCAAACAGCTCATCGAGGCGATGAATGGTGAGATTGGCTTTAACAGCGTCGTAGGTGATGGCAGCACCTTCTGGATTCGCTTGCCTAAAGCAATCAATTCCGTGTCCAATGCAATTAATGCCGAAAGCCCGCAACCCCAAAAAGTGACGGTTAAACCAACGACCGCTCAAGCTACAGCAGCATCCGATGCGCCCTCGACAACCACCGTTCTTTACGTTGAAGACAACCCGGCGAATCAGCGCTTGATGGAAGACATCTTCGAGGATATAGAGCAGACTCAACTTCATATTGCCGCTGATGCAGACACCGGTTTGATGTTGGCACAGCATTTAAACCCCGATTTGATTCTAATGGATTTGCATCTACCCGGCATGGATGGCTATGCCGCGCTAAAAGCGTTAAAGGCTAATAGCAAAACCCAACATATCCCCGTTGCCGCTGTTTCAGCTAATGCCTTGGAGTCTGATATTAAATCCGGCAAACGCGCGGGTTTTGTCGCCTATCTAACCAAGCCTGTGGATATAGACGAACTAACCCGACTGGTGGCAAGCTATCAAAACAAGGGGGCAGATCTATGAATGCTACCGATTATCATAATGCGCACATCCTAATCGTGGATGACCACATCGCTAATGTGACCTTATTAGAAGATGTACTTTATGAAGCGGAATTTACCAACGTAAATGGCTTTACCGACCCAAAGGCTGGCTTTGAATACCTGCAAAGTCACGATGTTGATCTGGTTCTGCTCGATATCCGCATGCCGGGGATGTCCGGGTTGGAATTTTTAGCTGCCATGCAGCAAAAGAAGAAGTCCGTTTCCGTGCCTGTAGTTGTTCTGACCGCGCAAACCGACGCCCCGACCCGCGAGAAGGCACTGGAAGCAGGCGCACTGGATTTTATTACCAAACCGTTTGACAGCGAAGAGGTAATCAAACGCGTAAATAATATTCTCAATATTCGTTACAACGCGAAACAACATGCCGAACGGGCCGACACACTACAAGATCGAGTTGATGAACAAACTCGTGAATTACGCGCCCTGTCATTACAAGAGCTAATCACCGGCCTGCCCAACCGGCGTGCGGTCAAAGAGCATATCCACCAACTTCTACACCGTGGTGATGAGTTCGTCATTTTCTTTATTGTCATCAATGATATGGACGAAATCGCCGCCCTACATGGCTACCAACTGGCCGAAGCCTTATTAAAAGAACTAGGCGATGTTCTGGCAGCTAGCGCCATCGGCCAGCGTGGGTATCTAGGCTGCTGGGGCAATAGTGAATATGTACTGGTCTATCCACTGGCATTGGATGAAGCTAAAATGGCCCGGCTCGCCCAACGGCTTCTCCGCCTGCTAAATGGCGATATTCTTGTCGAGAATTTCAGCCTGCGCGTGCATGCCCGCATTGGCATGGCGCACAGCCGCGATTTAAGCCTGGCCAATAATTCCGAAAAACCCATGGACCCAGGTGCCATCGTCGGGCTTGCAACGCTCGCCTTACCGATTAACCAGAGCCAAGGTGGTTTTGCCCGTTATGATGACAACCTCCACCAGCAATTACTGCGAAAGAACCGGATCCGTATCGCCTTAGGCGAGGCTATTAAACACAATCAATTAGTCTTAGCCTATCAACCCAAAGTTGCCTTAAACAGCTGCAAACTTTGCGGTGCTGAGACCTTGTTACGCTGGAATCACCCGGAAATGGGGCCCATCTCCCCAGGGGAATTTATTCCACTGGCTGAACACACCGGTGATGTCATCGCCCTTGGCCGCTGGGTGCTAAAAACCGCCATTGCCCAAATCGCTTGTTGGGAAAAAGAACGGCGGCTGGATGATAATCAGAACATTGAAGGTCGCTTCTCGCTTGCAGTCAACGTAGCCAGCCGCCAGCTGATGCAACCAGATTTCGCCTCCGAGCTACTCGGGCTGGTTGCTCATTACCAGATTGAACCTAAAAGATTATGCGTCGAAGTAACTGAATCCGGGCTAATGGAAGATATCGATATGGCCATTGCCCAACTGAGCCAACTGGCCAATGCCGGCATAGAAATCGCCATTGATGATTTCGGCACCGGCTACTCCTCCCTAGCCTACCTGCGCAACCTACCCATGCAGGTGCTTAAAATTGACCGTCAATTTGTGATGGAACTTCCCCATAACCATCAAGATGCCCGCATTGCTGAAACCATCGTCAACATGGCCCACAGCTTAGACTGCCATGTGGTCGCTGAAGGTGTAGAGGAAATCAGTCAGTACGAAAGCCTGCATGAGATGGGCTGCGAGCAGGCTCAGGGCTTTTTATTCTCTCGTCCCATCCCCATCGAAACCATGAATGAATTATTAGAAAACGGCTTGGATATACAGCCAAACCAAGGCACATAAAGCACATCCCGCTGAGCACTCGATGTACTTTAAGAGACAAAACAGCCAATATCGACTGGCAAAATGATTTACCGTGTATATTGGCATCAATCCAAGCTACTCCAAACCGTGTTTAAGCCTTCTTGCATTGATGGTCTGCCCAGCGATCTGTTGGGTGAAGTGCCAGATTTTCTTATCCCAACTGACGGATTATCCCGAACCCGTGATTCCAGCAGACCATAAGCTACAACCCACACGGCCAGCTCGGCTCAACGCCCTAACAGTGGTAGGATTAAACTAAGATATAAAACAAGGTTTATGCAATGAAGAAAATCGAAGCAATTATCAAACCCTTTCGGTTAGACGATGTCCGCACCGCCTTGATGGAACTGGGTATTAAAGGTCTGACCGCTTTGGAGGTAAAAGGCTTTGGCCGTCAGAAAGGCCACACCGAACTGTATCGCGGTGCTGAATATGTAGTCGATTTTCTGCCTAAAATTAAGCTTGAAGTGGTGGTTGCCGCCGATCAGGTCGATGCCGTTGTCGATGCGATTATCGAAGCCGCCTACTCTGGCAAGATTGGTGATGGCAAGATCTTCGTCTCCCCGATTGAACGCGCCGTGCGGATTCGCACCGGCGAGGAAAATCACGACGCACTCTGAACCCCTACGCACCATCACGCTGTATTGCTCTAAAAAAAACCGGGTCACCCCGGTGTTTTAACACCACAATAACGAGCACCGCCCAACGTAGCAATCGGGTTGCGCAACCGGTTTTCTAGGTGCCCCAACCGCTGATAATCAGCCTGAGCGGCGTTGCGGCTTGCCCTGCCCCTGCTTACCCCGTGGGTGACTGTTCTGATTCG
>DRZW01000016.1 GCA_011380105.1 Halothiobacillaceae bacterium | reverse complement strand
GGGGATATAGTGCACACAGGTGGGAAAAAGTGGATAAAAGTGGGTAAAAGTGTTTCGAGGCATCACCAATCTCAACTTGGATGCGAAGGGTCGTTTGGCAATGCCAATGCGCCATCGGGATGCTTTTGCCGCTGAAAATGGTCAGCTGATCATCACCATTGATACTGAAGAGGCCTGTTTGCTGATTTATCCGCTGTCAACCTGGCTTGAGATTGAAAAGCAGATTGACGCGCTGCCTTCATTTAACCGCACCGCCAATCGCATTAAGCGCATGCTGATTGGTCACGCCACCGATATCGAGCTCGATGCAGCCGGACGGATGGTCATTCCGGCGGTGTTGCGGGAACACGCGGGTTTGAAAAAAGAAGCAGTACTGGTCGGACAGGGTAAAAAGCTGGAACTTTGGTCGAAGGATCAATGGGCTGCGATGACTCAGGCCTTTATTGCCGGAGCTGATGAGGATACAGCGCTGCCAGAGGCATTGGAGACCTTATCTTTATGAGCCTGGCCACCGAGCACATCACGGTTTTGCGCGAAGAGGCCGTTGAAGCTGTTGTTGGCGACCCGGATGGGGTTTATGTCGATGCCACCTTTGGCCGCGGCGGTCACAGTGAAGCCTTATTATCGCGTTTAGGGCCGAGAGCGCGGTTATTTGGCTTTGATCGTGATCAGACTGCAACACAATCCGCCATGGCTTTGGCTGAGCGCGATTCGCGTTTTCGCTTTGTGCCGCAGGATTTTGCCGCGATGCAGGCTTTTTTTAGCGAGCGGGGTCTGTTGGGGCAGATAGACGGCATTTTATTTGATTTAGGGGTGTCCTCGCCGCAGTTAGATCGGGCTGAGCGTGGTTTTAGCTTTCAGAAAAACGGACCTTTAGATATGCGTATGGATCAGCGCAGTGGCCTTACCGCTGCCGAATGGCTCAATACAGCCGAAGAAAAAGCCATAGCCGATGTGCTCTATCAGCTTGGTGAGGAGCGCCGTTCACATGCAATTGCGCGTGCGATTGTTGAAAAACGCAACGAAACCCCGCTAGCGACGACCCAAGATCTGGTCGATTGCGTCTGCTCGGTGATTGCTCAGGGGCGCGAGAAGAAACACCCGGCAACCAGAACCTTTCAGGCGGTGCGATTATATATCAACCAAGAGCTGGAGCAGCTCCGCTCTGCCCTTACGCAAACCTTAACATTGTTAAAACCAAGTGGTCGATTTGCGGTAATTAGCTTTCACTCACTCGAAGACCGCATTGTCAAGCAGTTTATTCGTGAGCATAGCACGGCAGAAAAAGACTTCTTTGGCAATCCTGTCGGCCCGACTGCGCTGCAACGTCTCGGCGGGCCGATCCGCGCCTCTCGAGATCAGATAGTGGCAAATCCACGAGCGCGTAGTGCCATTATGCGAATTGCACAAAGGGTGGCTTGATGAGAATAGTGATTGGCATATTAGTAATTGCGGTGTTCGCCAGTAGCATTTTTCAAATCAAACTGTCGACCGAATCCCGTGCGATTAGCCAGCAAATGGCCGAACAGCGGGTTGCTATCGAACGTTTGGAAAGCACCTTTGCCGAGTTGCAGTTAGAAGAAGGCACGCTAGCAGCACAAGGGCGCATTGAGCGTATTGCCACCGAAGAGCTGGGTTTGATTCATCCGCAACCGGAGCAGGTTGAGGTGTTATTTCGATGAAGCTCTCGCCTAAAGACCTACTAATTGGCTGGGCAAACTGGCTCGGAGTACGCTGGCGCGCTGGCGTGGTCCTGGCCGTGTTCGCTCTTTGCGGCCTGATTATCTTGGGGCGTGCGGTGCAGCTGCAAGTGACTGATCGTGCCTTTTATGCCAAACAAGGGGGTGATCGCCATGAGCGCCTGCGGAGTATTGCCGCCCATCGCGGGGTGATTACGGACCGTAATGGCGCGCCCCTAGCCATTAGTGTGCCTTTGGTGGCGATTTTTGCCGATCCTAAAATTTTATCTGACTACCCTGACCGCATCGAGGAGTTAGCTGAGCTGTTAGACCGCGATGCCGAGCAACTCTACGATCTCATTATGGCCGACCCCGAGCGGCGTTTTGTCTATTTAAAGCGCCATGCACAGCAGCGTTTTGCCATGCAGGTACAGGAAGCCGGTATTCCCGGCGTGGGTTTTAAACGGGAATATCGGCGGTTTTACCCGACTGCTGATGTCGCCGCCCCGCTGTTGGGTTTTTCGGATATTGATGATCAAGGCCAAGCTGGTCTGGAGTTGGCTTACGATCATGTTTTGTCCAGCGAAGTGGGGCAACGACGGATTTTGCAGGATGCCAATGGCCGCGAAATTGCGGACTTAGGCGTGGTGAAAGAGGCCATTCCGGGAAAAAATCTGCAACTGTCGATTGATCGGCGCTTACAGTATTTAAGCTATCAGGCGTTGATCAAAGGCATAGGCGAGCATCAGGCCAGTAGTGGCGCGGCGATTTTAATGGATGTCAATACCGGTGAGGTACTGGCGATGGCCAGTGCGCCATCTTTTAACCCAAATAACCGCGCGACCATCGACCCGCAAACCAGTCGCAACCGGGCCATAGTCGATCAATTTGAACCGGGCTCGACGGTCAAACCCTTTACCGTTGCCGCCGCCTTGGAAACCGGTAACTGGCACCCAGAAGATGAAATCGACACCAATCCCGGCTCGGTTCGTGTGGGCGGGTTTACCATCAAAGATCTCCGTAATTACGGCGTGATTGATTTAAACGAATTGTTGATGCGTTCGAGTAACGTCGCGTCAACCATTCTGGCCCGCGATATGGGCGCAGAACACTTATGGCGGACTTATCGTGCACTGGGGTTTGGGCAGTACAGTGGGGTGGGTTTTCCCGGCGAGGCCCCAGGTTCGCTAAGCTTATGGCACGACTGGCGCCCCGCCGACTTGGCCGCACATTCTTATGGTTATGGCCTATCGGTTAATTTGCTGCAACTGGCTACTGCTTATGCCACGTTAGGCAATCAAGGCAAGGCGGTTAGTCCAACCCTAATCATTCGAGATCACACCCCTGAAGGAGAGCAAGTTTTCTCCCCCGAAGTGGCTAATACCGTGGTGCAGCTCATGGAGTCAGCTGTTTCACCTACGGGTACGGCTCGTCGTGCAGGCATTGATGATTACTATGTGGCCGCGAAAACCGGCACCGTGCGGCGGTTGTCCCCTCAAGGGGGTTATGCAAGCGATAGTTATAACACCATTTTTGTTGGCATGGCACCGGCTAGCGACCCACGCCTGGTGCTGGCTATCTGGATGACCGACCCGCAGACCCGCCCTCCATATGCCGGACAAATTGTGGCCCCGGTGTTTCAGGAAATAATGAGCGGAGCCTTGCGTATGCTCAATGTGCGCCCGGATGAGCTCGACAAGCGTTATCGTGCCCAGATGTTAAGCGAGCGCCCGCGCATTGCGCCGCGCTCAGAGCCAAAACTTGCCGAACAGGTCAATGATCTAGCTGGTTCTGTGATTAATGTTGGGGGTGAGCGATGACGACCATCCGCATTTCACCCCAAACACTCGGCCACTTGCTGCCAGAATGCCCGGCGGCATTGAGCGATGTTTCTGTTAGCGCAATCTGTGATGATCACCGTGAGATCAGCGGTGAAGATACGCTGTTTTTCGCCCGTAGAACCGCCTCTGGAAAAACCTTCGCAGCTCAGGCGCTGGATGCCGGAGCCGCACTGGTGCTGGCCGATGAAAACCTTAATGGTCATCCCCGGATATTGGCTTGTGCCGAACCTGCGCAAGTGCTGGCAAGTATTATCAGCCAAAGTCAGGGCTGGTCATCCCAGCTCCCGAACATCACCGCTGTCACCGGCACCAACGGCAAAAGCTCGGTCACACATCTGCTGGCTGGTTTGTATGAAGCAATAGGTCAAAAAACAGCGGTCATTGGCACCTTGGGCGCCGGGCGCTTTACGGCTGATGGTTCTGGTCTGACCGCGCTTGCCAACACCACACCGAGCCTGCTGGCGAATTGGGATTGGTTGATTCGCTTTGCACAACAGGGTATTGAGCAGATCGTGATGGAGGTCTCTTCACATGCCCTAGACCAAAACCGGGTTGCCGGTTTGCCGATCAAAACGGCGGTATTTACCCAGATTAGCCGCGACCACCTCGACTATCACGCTGATTTTGCAGCTTATCAGCAAGCCAAGCTGCAATTATTGGCACACCGCGGTTTAAAAACGGTGGTCTTTGATGCCGATACGCTGTGGGCAGACGAGCTCGCCGAGCGTGCTAGCGCACAATCTTTAAGCACCATTTGTTTCTCACTGAATGACGATCCCCGCGCCGATGTGCAGGTTAGGGTTGCCCAATCCGGGTTTGACGGAATGTCACTTGATTATCAATGGCGTGCAGATCGGCAGAATTTTTACGCACAGACGCGACTGGTTGGC
>DRZW01000014.1 GCA_011380105.1 Halothiobacillaceae bacterium | reverse complement strand
GTGCTGTCCATAACCAATCAAGCCCAGCTGGCCATCGGCATTGCACTCACCGACTAATGCCGCGACTTTACTCGTGCCGATATCCAGCCCGACTACATATTCGCGATCTCCTTTACGGCCGCTCATTGCATTCATGCCTGCTCACTTCCTAAAATCATTGTTGACTATCCTCCCCAGCGTGATTCCAGCTAACGGCAAATCCATTGGTGTACCGCAGATCCACAGCATCAACCGCATCCATCCGTCCGGCAAATGCCTGTTCAAACACATCTAAATATCGTTGTAACCGGCTCTCTGGCTCGTGGCGTCCCAAATTTAAGGTAACGCCATCTGTCAATATCAGACTCAGCGCGCCCCGCTCACTGAGCTCGATGCCAGCCAGCCCTAATCCGTGGGATTCCAATGCGCCTTGTAAACTTAAATAGCGCTCCCACAGCGACCACTGGCTGTCTGCAGGACCACTGAGTTGCGCTAAGGCCAAATCCGGGATCGATTGCGGCCGGAAAATCGTTCCGCTCGTGCTAAGTAAATGATCTTGGTTCCAATACGCCACAGGTTGGTGAACCTCAATCGTAACCACCAGTCGCCCCGGCCATTGCTTACGCACCTGCGCATTAACCAACCATTCATCTTCGAGCAGACGTGTTCTCATCGCCTGTACATCAACCTGCCAGAAGCCTACCCCCAACTGGTCTGCTAAACGCTCATGAATAACCGCCTCGGGCACATACTCATTGGCACCTTGCACCTCAATGACGGCTATGGGTTGATCGATCACTGCAATGAAGCGTTCGACGGTGAGCACCAAAGCGATGGTTAGCAGCAGGGTGATCACAAAATGCTTCCAAACCGGCAGCACGGTGCTGGCCAACACCGCCAGTATCTGCTCGCGGCGCTCGGCCATACTGGGCCTGCGCGGGCGAACACCGGGTTTGCGACGTGAGTAAACCATCAGCCAAACCGCTCTTTGAGCGCAATTTCAACGATGCGCGCGCATAATTCAGAAAAACCGATCCCCGCCGCAAGCGCTGCTTTAGGGAACAAGGAATGATTTGTCATTCCCGGTACGGTATTCACCTCGATTAACCAATCTTCCCCCTGTTGGTCACGGATAAAATCAACCCGTCCCCAGCCTGTCGCTTTAATGCCGGCAAAAGCTTGCTGTGCTTTTCTCGCCAACGCCTCTTCCTCAGCGGCACTCAAGCCGCAGGGCAGCTGATAACGGGTATCATCGGCCTGATATTTAGCCTGATAGTCATAAAACGGATGCGCTTGGCTAGGACAGATACGAATGGCTGGCAAGGGTTGACCGTCTAATATCGCCACGGTCAGCTCCGCGCCCTCAATCATCTGCTCGGCCATCACCGCCCCGAAACGGGCGGCATCTTCAAAGGCGGCTGGCAGCTCAGCTGCGCTGGCAACGAGATGCACCCCTAAACTCGAACCATCAGCAACCGGTTTGATCACCAAGGGGTAACCAAGCTGCGCCGCGGCTTCTCTGGCCTGGTCTAGATTTTCGATTGAGTAAAAGGCAGGTGTGGCCAGCCCCATGCCCTGCCAGACACGTTTACTCAGCACTTTATCCATGCCCACTGCTGATGCGGTCGCTTTGCTACCGGTATAGGGAATACCATGCCAATCGAGCAGCGTCTGGATTTGACCATCTTCGCCACCGCGGCCATGCAGTGCGATAAACACCATATCGACCGATTGTGTTGCTAAATCGGCAAGGATCTGCAAGCGATTTTCCCAAGTAATATCAACGGTGCGGGCTGAAAACCCGGCCTGATTCAATGCAGCGGCAATCGCATGGCCACTTTTGTGTGACACCGCACGTTCGCCAGACCAGCCGCCCATTAGTACCGCAACTTTAAGACGCTTCGAAGAACGGGCTTGCAACGGTTTTCCATACTGCCCATGGATGTTCTCAGAGCTCATTGCCCACCTCCAAACTGCGCCATCAGCGCACCGGGGAGTTGGCCGACATTACCGGCACCTAAGGTCAGCACAATACCCGGGCCGCGCATGACATCCGCCAACACGGCGGGAACACGTTCCGGGCTTTCAACAAACACTGGATCAACCTGGCCGCGCAGGCGAATCGCACGCGCCAACGCCCGGCCATCTGCACCGGGAATCGGGCTTTGCCCGGCACTGTAAACCTCCAAGAGCAGTAACTGATCTGCGCGTGACAATACCTCGACAAAGTCTTCAAACAGATCACGGGTGCGGCTGTAGCGGTGCGGCTGGAAGATGACCAGCACCGGTTGGCCGGGCCAGGCCTCGCGCACCGCCTCCAGCGTGGCAGCCACCTCGGTGGGGTGATGGCCGTAATCATCGACCAGCAACCGCTTAGCCTGCCCCGTGTCGATCTCACCATGCCGTTCAAGCCTGCGGCCAACCCCACCAAATTGGCTTAATGCTTCGGCCATGGTTGGCAAAGAGACACCCAGATCATGGGCGACAGTCATTGCTGCCAGTGCATTTTGTACGTTATGCCGACCGGGCATCGGTAAGTGAATGTCAGCGCGCTCGCCTTGAGCCAACCGAACCGTAAAACGGGTGGAAAAGCCATCAGCACGCAGTGAACTGGCTTGAACATCAGCAGGTTGGTCAATCCCGAAGGTCAGAACCTGCCGACCGACCCGGTCGATAATATCCATGCTGTTGGCATCATCGGCCGATAAAACCGCCAAACCGTAAAACGGCAGGTTGTGTAGGAATTCGACGAAATGGTCCGTCAGCTT
Source organism: Halothiobacillaceae bacterium (assembly GCA_011380105.1). Classification (GTDB taxonomy): domain Bacteria; phylum Pseudomonadota; class Gammaproteobacteria; order Halothiobacillales; family Halothiobacillaceae; genus Guyparkeria. Next base: position 1,691 of record DRZW01000014.1, on the reverse strand, counting down.
GTTTACGTCATGGTCGTAGGTTTCCAGATGATCGGCATCAATATTGGTAATCACCGCGACGTGGGGCTGTAGATGTAAAAACGAGGCATCGGATTCATCGGCCTCTGCAATCAGATACTCACCGCTACCTAAACGGGCATTATTAGCGTTGGCCAGCAATTTCCCGCCAATCACGTAGGTCGGGTCGAGCCCGGCCTGATCGAGAATCGCAGCCAGCATCGAGGTGGTTGTCGTTTTACCGTGGGTGCCAGCCACCGCCAGACCAATCCGAAAACGCATGATCTCGGCTAGCATTTCTGCACGACGCACTACCGGCAAGCGCCGATCGTATGCGGCCTGTAGCTCGGGGTTATCCTCGGCAATCGCACTGGAAATCACCACCACATCCACCTGCTCGAGATTTTCGGCACGGTGCTGATCAAATACTTTAATGCCCAACCCCTCCAGACGTTCGATGACCGGACTGCGCACCTGATCAGTACCACTTACCACAAATCCCAAGTTGTGCAGCACCTCGGCGATGCCATTCATGCCAGCACCGCCGATGCCGACAAAATGCAGATGGCGCACCTTGCGCATCCGTACCGGGGCTACTGGCGCTACCTGGGTCATGAACGCACCTCCGCATTGGTCTTAACGCTGGCATGGGTGAGCATGCGGCGCGTAAGCGACTCGGCAACATCCCCTGAAACAGTGGCCCGAGCGGCCTGCGCCCGGGCGAGTAAACCCGCGCGATCGGATAAAATGGGCTTCAAGACACTCAACAGACGCTGTTGGTTAAGCTCGGATTGGTCGATCACCTCAGCGCCACCAGCCTTCGCCAGGAAAGCAGCATTCTGGGTTTGATGATCATCCACGGCGTACGGAAACGGGATAAATAGCGCACTTAAACCCACGGTTGCAATTTCCGCCACACTCATTGCCCCGGCTCGGGCGATGACAAAATCAGCCCAGGCATAGGCATCGGCCATGTCATCAATAAACGCCTCAACCCGGACTTTCAGTTGGCTATCAGAGTCTGCTGCATCGTAGTGCGCTTGGGTGGCCTTTAAGTGATCAGCGCCACACTGATGTCGAACCTCCAGCGGCAAATCTTTAGCAAGCTCTAATAATGCCGGGGGTAGTAATTCGTTAATCGCCCGCGCGCCCAAACTACCGCCTAGCACCAACACACGCACCGGACCTGAACGTTCAGCAAAGCGCACCTCAGGTGCGGGCAGCTCGGCAATTTCTTGACGAACCGGGTTGCCAATAACACTGACCTGCGTTTTGCTAGAAGGAAATGCCTGCGGATAAGCGGCAAAGGTTTCCCGAGCGAATTGAGCCAACACCCGATTAGTCAAACCCGCCACAGCGTTCTGTTCGTGGATAACCAGTGGTATGCGGCTTATGGCTGCAGCCAAACCGCCCGGCCCGGCGGCATAACCACCCATACCCACTACCAGTGCGACCGGGTGGGCTTTAAAATATCCGCGGGCCTGGATCACCGCACGGATCAGGCGCAATGGCATGGTCAGTTTTCGCAGTAACCCTTTGCCACGTAGGCCGGAAATATCCAGATAATCAATGGCAAACCCAGCCTTGGGCACCAACCTTGATTCCAGCCCCTGCTCGGTGCCAATCCAGCGCACTTCATAACCCGCTTTCTGGCAACGGCGAGCAATTTCCAAAGCAGGCAGAACATGCCCACC
>DRZW01000051.1 GCA_011380105.1 Halothiobacillaceae bacterium | reverse complement strand
CAATCCGAGCTGTTTCCTCAGCACTCGGAACAACCTTATCCAGCAGGACCCAACCTTGAACAAGCCAACCCCGCTCGTTGCCCCCCAACGGCACGCCCCCAACCGGGCTATCCAAAGTCCAACGCAGCGGTGCGCCCTTACCCATCCCTGGCAGCAAATTTGCCCAGACACCGCCGAACCAGCGTTTAGCGTGATAGATCGCCCGCATTGTCAAAACATCACCTTCATGCGCGAAATTTTACTATAGTGCGGTGTGCGGTCACAAAAACTTTCAAGCATCAGAGTCCCATCAGCACGATGGGACCGAACAAGGACGCCAACACGAAAGCGGAATATAATCTGCCCCAATCAACCAATGAACATCCGTGCCACTCATGCTACCCGACCACTCGCTCGTCATATGGTCATCCGAACATATTTAATGGCCTTTTTAATGGCCTTGCTCACGATTATATTGACGGGATGCCAAACCAGCACCGTGTATACATCGGATTGGCACAACCCCAAGGTTGACTGTGGCGAGTTTTCGCTGGAAATTGCCCAGCCACTGCCTTGGCAAATCACCGGGCCAAGCAACTGGGTCATCATCGGGTCTTCATCGGCAGCCGGCGCAGGCGCGACACCAGGCTACAGTTGGGCAGACCTCTTGACAGTGTATGCAATTGAAAAGGGGGCACAGGTGTTGAACATCGCCAAAGGCGGTGCCACAACATGCCAAGCTCTCTGGAGCCACTGCCAAGTGGCCAGCTCCCGTTTTCAACCCGACCCGGCACACAATATTGACCAAGGCGTGGCCTTGCGGGCCAACCTGGTCATCATCTCATTTCCCAGCAATGATCAAGCAATGAACTACTCCGTAGCGGAGTCGGTATCCAACCTGATGAACATCCAGTGGCAATTGGCGCAGCAGAACATCCCAACAGTAATCTTATCATCCCAGCCAAGAAACATGGACGCCAATCGCCAGCAGAAGCTCATTGAGTTCAACCAACAACTACGCCCCCTGCTGGGCCCCTGCTTTGTCGAGATACATGATCTGCTTCTCGGGCCCAGCGGCGCTCTCGACCCCCGCTACGACTTCGATGGCGTGCATCTCAACAATATGGGGCATGAGGTCGTTTTTCAGGCGCTGAAAGCACGGCTGGATAGCGAAGAGTGCGTCCAATTCCTGCCATAGCCATCCGCCCCAAACTCAACCTGTGAAGCACACGCCAATGGAGCGACGCTTAAGCAGGAAATCGGGTCACTCGACAATAAAGGATGATGCTGCGTCAGACGACCGCTGCCCCAACAAGGCAGCATAGACGCCACTCAGTCTGCGACGAAACACCTCGGGCGCGAATTCATTCAGAGCCCGCTCGCGCCCAGCCAACCCCATTGCCTGCCGCCGCTCAGGCGCGGCGGCCAGCGCAATAAGGTGATCGACCACAGCATCCACGTCCCGAAACGGCACCACATACCCGGTTTGCTCATCCACCACCAGTTCCGGCAATGCGCCCCAGTCATAGCAAATCACAGGACGGGCAGCCGCCATCGCCTCCAGCACCGTACGCCCGAAGGACTCCTGGAAATGCGACAGGCTGACCAGCACATCCAGCCTCGCCAGCGCCTCGGCCGGGTTCTCAACATAACCGGCATAGTACAGGTTGGCCGGTGCGCCGCCGGCTTTCTGTCGTGCCAGCAAGGCATCGATATGTGCATTGCGCGGGCCGAACAGCAGGCACTTAACCTGTGGTGCCCGTCTTGCCAGCGCCGCCGCCATCTTCTCGAAGTCCGCCAAGCCCTTCTTCGGCAAATTGCTGCTGAGCATGCCGACGGTCAACGCCCCTGGCTTTCTGCCCGTCCTGGATACGGGGGCCAGCGCAAGCAAATCCTTCATCTCCAGACTATTAGGCACCACATCCACCGGTACAGGTGCCACCCCGGAAACCTGAAGCCTTGCCATAAAACGCGCCACACACTGCGAATTGGCAATCACGCGATCGGCCAACCTCAGCGCATGTTCACCAACTTCGTCGGCCTCTGCGCCCAACAGCTGGCACAGAGCCGGATCATGCTCAGGCAACTCGCGCACATGCACCACCACCGGCACGCCCAGTCGCCTTGCTGCTAACAGGGGCTCGTGCAGCACCAGGGTATTCACATGCAGCACGTCAATTTCAAAGCGCCGCAGCAAATTCTCAAAATGCCGCGTCGTGGCCTCAAAGTCAGGCCGTCCAGCCAGCCACCAGCCGTAAGGCAATACTGCCACTGCCCGGGCATACCGCCGAAGGGTCGCCAGGTAATCGGTATTCCCCACTGATGGGAGCGTCACTACAACATTCAGGCCCAAGGCATCCAGTGCTTGCAGTACATCCACAAGGCTACGCTCAGCCCCGAACAACATCGGGCCGGCCAGATGGGCGCACAACAACACCGACGGTGCGTCCGGCCGCGGCGCCCGGGCACCCTCAAACAGGGGCAGGGGTTCACCCCCGCCCTTCTTAACGTAATGCAAAAGTGGATCAACCTGCTCATCCAGCCCCTGAGCGTAACGATAACCCGAGGTGCTGAAATCCGGCCCGGGATCACGCCCCTCCCGCGCACCGTGTAAGAAGTAATGCGTCAATGGGTCGATCACGGTATCGAGCAGATCCGGGTAACGATAGCTATACCAGATTGGATCGAACAGGCCCGATTGCTGAATCAGATCCAGCGGCTCCGTATCGCGCAGAGGCAGCCGGTCACGACACATCGCCTCAGGGGCGTAGAAAGGGCGATATGATGGCCGCGCCGGCAGGCAGTAATCTCTGTTGACCGCCACCCGTTGGTGCCATCGACGCGCCGCGTCCATATAGTCTTTTCGCAGACCGACAAACTGTGTAACCAAATGCGTGGCCGAATGCTGACTCAAGGACCCCTTATCGGCCCGCCCAAACGACAAGGGCACGCCCGGCAACACCTCGCCAATCGCCTGCTCGCCAAAGGCGGCTTGAATCCGGTAGTAGTACTCGGTGTCGGCATTCACCGAAACCCGGTCCCAATAACCCAGCGCCTCAAACACTGAACGACGGAACATCAGCGAGGAGACATTGCGATAAATCCAGCCTTCTTCCACCCGCCAGCGATGAAAAATCAAGTCGGGCGTAGCCCGTGACCAATGCGACACCGATGCCTTCCACTTTGGGTTGGCCTGCAAAGCGGCAACCTGGCGCGCAAGCTTCTCGGGATGCGACCAGTCATCGGCATCATGGCAGGTTAGCAGTTCACCTCGGGCTTCCGCCAGCGCCGTATTGCGGGCAGCATAAGCCCCCTGGTTTACCTCATGGCGAATCAGCCGCAACGACATGTCGTCTGGACATTCCTCGGCTAGAGACTGCAGCGCTAGCCAGCTGTCATCAGTACTGGCGTCATCCACCACCAGAATCTCTAAGTTGCGCCAGCTCTGCGCAAATAGGCTACGCAATGCGGTCGCAACGGTTTGCTCAGCATTCCAGACAGGCATGATGACGGAAACCAATGGTCCGTCACCGTTGGCGACAACGTCTGCCCCGCGCAAATTATCCAGGCTCAGCGGCCTTCCCGCGTCCCGTGGCAGTATGGGAGCCAACCCATGTGCCAACAATGGACGATTGATCCAAGCCAAACGTTGTTCCATTGTAGCCACGTCAGTATCGTGATCAGCCAGCAGATTCGCCCGCGCTAAACAAAGATCGGGATGATTCGGCCAGCGCTCAAGCCACGTATCGACCAAGGCCAATGCCTGTCGCACCGCCGCTGTTCGCCGAAGGGCATCCACCGCCAATAACACCGGCCCAACATGTTTAGGCATGGCCGGTGCTAACCCTCTGTTTAGCACCAGCAGCTCCACAACCTGAGCCCAATCCCCCTGCCAGGCATACCAGCGTGCAAGGGCCCAGCGCGCCTGCCCCTTTTCCTCCTCCGTCGCGTCATCAGCCTCCAGTAATGACTGCAACCGAAGAAGCATCAACTCGTCCAAACCCGCCCATAGGTAATGCTCCCAAACCAAGGCCCTGTTAGGCCGGGGAAAGCGCCCCTCGTCCCGCCCATGGCGCAGATAGTGAACCAGTGGATTCAGGCCTGACGCAGCTACGTCCGGATACTGCGATAAATACCATTTGGTATCAAAACCGGCCCCGGGTGAATACCCCTGTCGCCAACCAATCTGCAGATAATGAGCGGCTGCTTCATCCAAAGAACTGGGTACAGCCTCGCCCCCGAGCTGTTCGCGGTACCAAGCCAAATCCAAAAGTCCCGACCGGGCAATCAGCTCGATATCCACTTTGCGTGATCGGTCAGGCCAGCCAAACCAACGAAAGAGCCGACGCATGATTTTCAAGATCATTTCCTCAAGTCCTACTAGTGGCGCCAAAAACACGGCTGTTGGTCACACATCCATGCCTGTTTTTTGGGGACTAACGCAGTAGAAATGCCAACGCCACAAGAACAGAAT
>DRZW01000046.1 GCA_011380105.1 Halothiobacillaceae bacterium | reverse complement strand
CTAAACAAGCTGCGCTCGATCCTTGAAGAAACCCGCCATGATCTCGATCACGCGGGTGACCAGATCAAAAGCGCCTTTGCTGATGCTGAAAAAACAGCGCGCAATGCGGGCAGTAAAAACACTGCGACTGGCGATCAGCCTGCAGCTGATAATGCTAATGCCGATACCGATGCGACCGAGCCTACCGAAAAAACCAACCCGGAAAAACCGGCGAATTCAGCTGAGCGTCTCTCCGCTATGGATGCTGACTTTCAGCAGGAACTAAGCCGACTTGAGCAAGAAACCGGGCAAAACTTCCATCGCCCGTCCGCCGAAGAATCGGTTACATCGACTAATAAAGAAATAAGCAAACATGAGCACAAAGGACGCGAAAGCGGCAGCTGACGGGGAACAATCTGGCCTCGCCGGATTTATCTCCCACCTGGTCGAACTGCGCAATCGCCTACTAAAGGCCATTGCGGTCGTGTTTGTCCTGTTTTTGGTGCTATTCCCGTTTCGTAACGAGCTTTTTACCCTGCTCTCTGATCCGCTGGCGGCGCACATGCCCGAAGGCGCAAGCATGATTGCAGTTCAGGTCGCATCGCCGTTCTTTATTCCCTTAAAGCTCACTGCACTGACAGCGGTTTTTATTGCCATTCCCTATCTGCTCTACCAGCTCTGGGCATTCATTGCACCGGGTTTGTACCGGCACGAGCAGCAATTAGTTGTGCCCCTGCTGCTTTCTAGCACCATTCTGTTTTATTTAGGCACCATGTTTGCCTATTTTATGGTGTTCCCGGTGGTCTTTGGCTTTTTGGGCGGGACGGGGCCTGAAGGCGTTAACTTTGCACCGGATATCAATGAATACCTAAGCTTTGCCACCACCTTGTTTTTTGCCTTTGGTTTTGTCTTTGAGGTGCCGGTGGCCACCGTTTTGTTAATTCTGACTGGCATTGTCACCCCGGAGCAGCTGGCTGAAAAACGCCGTTATGCCATCCTAGTGGCCTTTGTGATCGGGGCGATTTTTACCCCGCCGGATGTGATTTCACAATTTATGATGGCCATCCCGGTCTGGCTGCTCTATGAGCTAGGCATTATCGTCGGTCGGATTATGATACGCCGCCGTGATGCCGCAGCCGAATTACGAGATAATAACGACGCGCTCGGTGACGATAGCGCAGGTGCAACAGGCTTAGATGATAACGGCCCGGACGATGATGGTCCCGGTGGCGGTGCGGCCACACAAAAGACTTCACCGGGCAAACCAAAGCCGAGCACGAGTGCTGACTCAGCCAGACGTGCCGACGGGGTCGAGTCATCGACTCTGTCTGCCCGTTCGTCGGCTTCAGGCGAGGATATTGAGGCCGAGCATCGTCCTGGGAAACAAGAGCACGACCAATGGCGCGAAAAGCGCCGACAGAAAGCCGACCAAGCACTTGCCGAAGCCTCGGACAATGCGCCGGGCAGCCCTGAGCAGTCGCTTCAGGGCGCAACCAATCAGCCGGCTAAGCCCGCCGGAACCCCTTTGTCTGCTGCGGATGGTAAGTCCGATGATGGTCAAGCGTCGCGGAAAGACTAAGCTTTTGACAGTGCGAGAATAAATAGCCACAAAACTTAAAGGAAGCTTGCGTTTATGTCAAATACCCCTCCCCGTCGTCCCGTTTTGCTAATTATCATGGATGGCGTTGGTGTCAATCCCAGTCGCATTAACAATGCCGTCGCGCTGGCTGACACCCCGAATCTCGATCGGCTCTATGCGCACAATCCGCATACCGTGATCGAGGCATCCGGGCGTGCCTGTGGCTTGCCCGATGGCCAGATGGGTAACTCAGAGGTAGGCCACTTAACATTAGGTTGCGGTGCAATCAACCGTCAGGATTTGGTGCGGATCGACGATTCGATCAAAGACGGCAGTTTCTTTGAGAACTCCGCTTTAACCCAAGCCATGCAGCGGTCAGCCGAACACAGCCGCCCGGTGCACTTAGTTGGGCTGGTTTCTGATGGCGGTGTGCATAGCCATATCCGCCACTTGCTGGCGCTGATTAAAATGGCGCGTACCCATAATGTTCGCCCATTGGTTCACATGATTACTGATGGCCGGGATACAGCGCCAAAGTCTGCCGTTAATTACCTCGACGAGCTCGAAGCTGAGCTGGCGCGTGCTGGTGGCGGCATAGCGACTATTAGCGGTCGTTATTATGCCATGGACCGGGATCAGCGCTGGAAGCGCACCGAAAAAGCTTTTGATGCGATTGTAAGCGGCAAGGGCGAGACTGCCACGGACGCCCGCAGTGCGTTGCAGGCCTGCTATGAGCAAGGGCGGACGGATGAATTTATTCGTCCCACTGTGCTCGATGCCTACGAGCCGCTTGAGGCGGATGATGGCATGATCTTCTTTAATTTCCGCAACGACCGCCCGCGTCAGCTCACCGAAGCCTTAGGGCAGCGTGCCTTCGCCGGGTTTGATCGTGGTGAATATAAGCCTGTGACCGTAACCTGCCTGACCGAATATGACCCTCGTTTTCTCTCGCCGATTGGTTTTCCACCAGAGCGGCCTAAAAACGTATTGGCTGAAGTCATTAGCCAAGCGGGGATTAAACAGTTTCACTGTGCGGAAACCGAAAAGTACGCTCATGTTACTTTTTTCTTTAATGGTGGCAAGGAAGAGCCCTTCGCAGGTGAAGACCGGGTGATGATTCCCTCACCGAAGGTGGCAACCTACGACGAGAAGCCGGAAATGAGTGCAGCTGAAGTAGCTGATGCTTCTATTAAAGCCATCAAAAGTGGTGAATACGGTTTTTTGCTAGTCAATTTTGCTAATGGCGATATGGTCGGCCATACAGCTGTACCTGAAGCTGTAATTAAAGCTGTGGAAACGGTTGATTATGAGGTGGGCCGCTTAGTGGATGCCGCCGTTGAGCACGGCTTTTCGGTGATCGTGACCGCTGATCACGGTAACTGCGATGAAATGATTGATCCGGTTACCGGTGATCCGCATACCCAGCACAGCATCTATCCCGTTCCTTGTGTGATTATCGATGAGGAACGTTGGCGGCTGCGCAGTGGTGGCGGCATTGCCAATATCGCCGCCACGGTATTGCAGCTAATGGGTTTGCCGCAGCCAAAAAAAATGAAGCGGTCTTTGTTGCTAAGTAAGGTGTAGCTCAAACCGGCCATGCGCCGGCTTGTCAGCTAGAGGCGTGTTGGTTTACATGAGGGTGGATTCTTTACCATCCCCAGGTTGGTGGCGCTGGTCCACGCCTTGGCTTGCAAACAGCGTAAATTCGGCAATATTGCAGCAGTGATCACCAATCCGCTCCAACGCGCGCATGCATTGCAAAATCCGCAGGCTTAAATCCGGATTTTCGGGGTGCTCATTCATATAGGCTAGCAGGCGACGATGCAGTTGATTGTATTCGTGGTTTACTGCATCATCCTGTTCGATGACTTGCTCAGCTAGCTGTTGATCACAATTTTCAAAAGCTTTCAATGCCTCCTCCAGCATTTGCACGACCCGCATGGCCATCGTTTCCAGCGCGGCCTTAAAGTCGGTTTCTCTTAGATCTTCTCCCAGCAGCAAAGCAAGCCTGCCTAGTTTCGCGCTTTTATCACCAATGCGTTCTATGTCGGTAATCGCCTTGGTAATTGACATAATCGAACGCAAATCGCCTGCAGTCGGGCTGTAGCGCACCACAATCTGAACAATCAGCTCATCGGCGAGAGTTTCAAGGCGGTCGATGCGTTCATCGCCGTCAAAAGCCTGTTCGGCGGCAGCAAGATCAGCCTGAAGCAAGCCACGTAGAGCTGCATTTAAGTGTTGCAGCGATAAAAGTCCCATTTCAGAAACCATGGCGCGCAGCTTAGATAAATCCTGATCATAGCGGCCGAGCAGGTGATCACTGGTATCAGACATAGAAATACCTCTAGATTATTTCTTTGATCAAAGCGTAATTGTGGCGCGCAAATATGGCAAGAACGTGACAATAAATGGTGGTTTGCAGTTATGAGGTGTTTAGTTGTTTTACGGTTTCCCTGCACGGCTTTGATGTTATAGGCTATCGCCTATTGGCCTTAGCAAGCTTTAAACCCCAAAACTATTTCGATAAAACTTTCCACCAAGCGAGTAGCCGTAATGAGTAATGCCGAACAAGACGCTTATCCCTTTTTGAATCGTGAACTCAGCCTGCTGAGTTTCAACCGCCGGGTACTGGAGCTCGCCCAAGATCACAAAACCCCATTGCTCGAACGATTGAAGTTTTTGTGCATCTCTTCATCGAACTTAGATGAGTTCTTTGAGGTGCGTTTGGGTTCGGTTATTCAGCAAATCCGAGCCGGAATCGAGCGCGCCGATGACTCTGGTCTTACCCCCGTGCGCCAGCGCGAGCTGATATTGCAGCAAGCTCACGAGCTGGTCAGGGATCAGTATGAAACCTTGAACAAGGATATAATCCCGGCATTAGCAGAGCAGGGGATTCATTTTTTGCGTCGCACCCACTGGACCGAAGCGCAGGCACTGTGGGTCAAGCAATATT
>DRZW01000047.1 GCA_011380105.1 Halothiobacillaceae bacterium | reverse complement strand
TAGCAGTATGGATTTAGTAGAGCAAGCAATCGCTGAATTAACCAGTACCATGGGTAACTTTAGCCAAGCGGCAGATGAAATTGCCAAGGCGGCGGATTCAACAGTTGCCTTCACCCAGGCGGGTACCAGCACCGCACAGCAAATTGAACGTCGCACCTTGCCGGAAATTGAATTGCTGGTTTCTGATTTGCGCGCTTTAACCCGCCGGCTAAGCGCGCTAAGCAACACCTTAGATGATGATCCCAGCCAGATTATCTTTGGTTCGCCCAGACGGCCAGCTGGCCCGGGAGAGGAGCAGTAAATGCAGATTGTTTTTCATTTTATGAATCGGCGCTTATGGCCGTTGGGGGCACGTTTAGCTTTGCTGACCGGGACACTATTGCTAGCAGGCTGTGTCGGTCTGACTCCCACCAAGCAGCAAACTGCTTTGCAGAACTGGCTGTTGGATGTGACTGATCCTCGGGTTATCGCGGCCGATATAGATCCTGTGGTGCTGCGGATGGTAGAAATTGATGCGCCCAGCGCACTTGATACCACCGCCATGGCTTACATAGATCAGCCTAATAAATTATCGTTTTATCGGGACAACCGCTGGGCAGCGCCACCTGCGGAGATGATTCAGCAATCCCTGAAAACAGGTTTTGAGCGCCAACAGTGGGTCAAAGCGGTACTGCTGGGCAGTGTACGTTTAGACTCAGATTTAATTATTGCCTGTGATTTAGACCGCCTTGAACATCATGTTATTTCAGAAACTCAAGGTGCGGCGCGATTAACCATCAGCTGCGACTGGGTGGACACCCAGAGCCGAGAGGTTAAAGCACGTTCGGTATTTCAGGAAAGCAAACCCTTAGCTGAGAATAACGCTGCGTCTTTTGTAGCCGCCAGTCAGCAGCTTTTAGAACAAATCACTGACCAGTTGATTGGCCAGACCCTAGAAGTGGCGCAAAACTTAAAGCATGAATAGCAGCTATTGGTGAACACTAACTGCATCCAGGTATCTTTTAAAACTGCCCAGCAGCCTGATTGTTGCGTTGGTAGTAGCTCTTTTGATTTACGTCAGGTTATTTCTCGGTCGTAATGGTCGTAATGCACCGTCCGGCTCGCGCCTAGGTCGCTGACGATAATTCTTCGATGTACCCATCTGATAAATCCGATGCTAATCTCTTATTGAGTATTTAATTATATTCTTATATCATTCAATTTCATTGTTCCCCGCATAAGTTAGCCGGAATGAAGCTGATTGTTTTTTAAGGCGGAAAACAAAGTGAAATCAAGTACATTGATGCAGAATATAAAGCGTTTTCAGGATAATTTCCGCCGTCGTTTTTTGGTGATAGCTCTGCTTGCGGCCACGCCAACAACGGTCTGTTCAGGTCAGGATTCTACCGAGTACCGTTTTACCGCATCAGGCTCGTCGCTCGTTTTGCAATCACAGCCAATTTCGTTGGGTTTTGCTGAGGCTGTTGAGCGCACCATGAATGCCAATCCGGCACGCGATATCTCCCAAGCGCAGATCGATCAGGCTCAGGCTGCTCGCGACCAAGCTCAAGGCAATCTCTTGCCGAGCTTAGAATTAAGCATCGGCATCAGCGCCTCTAATAATCCGTTAAATGTATTTGGCATGAAGCTCAATCAACGCCAAGCCCGCTTTAACGATTTTGGCGTCGCTGAATATCTCGATGTCTCTGGTTTTCTCAACCCGAATATTTCTAACCCGGCCGATATTGATCGTGCCAATAATCTAAAGCCTGATGCCTTAAACGAACCTGGCTGGCACGCCAATATCCAGACTGCGATCAGATTGCAGATTCCAGTTTTCAATGGCGGGAAAATACGTGAAATGCGCGCTCAGGCAGAAGCGCTGCTAAGAGCTGCCCGCGCCGGCGACCAGGCAGCGGAGCAGGAATTGTTAATGCACACTGTAATGGCTTACGGTGGGGTGAAAACCGCTCAAGCCTTCGTCTCTGTGGCCAGTCAAGCAGTCGAAGCGGCTAGATCGTATCGCGATCTTTCCAAGCGCCTACATGAACAAGGGGTGGTTACCGAGGCCGATGTACTCAAAGCCGAGGTTAATCTCGGTGAGCGCGAGTTATTGCAAAGTCAAGCCGAGCATCAGTATGCCAATGCGCTAGATGGCTTAAAGATTCTGATTGGTCTCGATCCGGCCAGTGAGCTTGAGGTGACCGAAAGCATCGAGGTTGCGTTAATGGAAGAAGATCTGGCTCATGCTCGGAAGGTGGCGATGCACACCAACCCCAAGATTATCGCCATCGGCCAGCAAATCGAGGCTGCCCGCTCGGAGGTGGGCGTGGCGCGCGCTGCCTATCGGCCGCATTTTAATATCATGGCGCAACAAGAGTTCAATAGCGAAACCCCTGGGCTGCGCAATGACAGCTACCTTATTGCCGGGCAACTTAATTGGCAGATTTTGGATTTTGGCGCCCGAGCCGGCGGGGTTGACCGTGCCCGTGCCAAGGTCCATCAACATCTTGCCGAACGTCAGCAGGTACTAAACCAGCTAATTAATCAAATTGGTGAGATATACCGTCGAGCACAATTAACTGAACAGCGGGTCTCGGTTCGTGCTCTGGCCATTGAGCAAACTAAAGAAGCCGCCCGGATCGAACAGGTGCGCTATGAGCAGGGACTAAACACCATGACCGAACTCCTAGAGGCGCAGGCCAACCTCGATCATGCCCGTGCGGAGTACATTCGCGCCCAATTTGAGCAGTTAGAGCATCGTGCCGCACTTTGGCTGGCCACGGGTCGCTTGAGTCCTGACCGAATTAAGGCGGTTGCCGACGTCGATTAAAACCTACCTGAACTCAACATGAATAATCACTAAAATGATCAATCTGTTTATTTATTCTCGCGCTAGACGTGGTTTATCTTTTGCGACTATCACGGTCGCAACGCTGCTGCTTACGGGATGTTTTGATAAACAGCCGGAACATCAGAACCTGCCGGCTCATCACGGTGAAATCGCCAAGGTCAACACTATCGACGTAGCGGCCATCACTGCTGTGACATCTTCACACTATCCTGGGACGGTGGTTGCTCGTGATCAAAGCCCGATCGCCTCGCGCGTAATGGGATTTGTCCAGCATATTGAGGTTAAAGCCGGAGATCAGGTAGAGCAGGGTGATTTGTTGCTTAAAATTGATCAGGCTGATGTTGACAGTCACATTGATCAAGCCCAAGCGATGCTTGATCAGGCCCAATCAGCTCTAGCCGATGCACTGCGTAATTTTAATCGCGCTAAGAATCTCTTCGAGCAGAACGCGCTACCCAAACAACAATTCGAACAAAGCCAGACAGGCGTAGAACAGGCCCGTGCTCAGGTAAAGCGTGCCCGCGCGGGATTGGAGCAAGCACAAAGCCAGACCCGCTATACCGAAATCACTGCGCCATTTAGCGGGATGGTCATCGAACGGATGATCGAGCCGGGTCAGTTGGCTACGCCCGGTCAGCCCTTGCTGCTAATCCAAAGTGCTGGTGCGAAGGAAATAGCAGTAGATTTAGATCGCCGCGCATTTGAATTTGCAAGTATGCACACCGCATTGCCTGTTAGCTATCGCGATGCGGTCGGGGTAGAACAGCAATTTGAGGCCAAGGTGATACAGCGGGTTGAGGCAGCCAACCCCATGACCCGTACCCATGCGGTGAAACTGTCGATACCGGAGGATCATAATCTTCATACCGGGCAGTTTGTCATGGTTTCCGTCCCAGTAGGTGAGCAACAACAAATCATGATACCAATCACAGCGTTAGCTCACCGCGCATCACTAACGGGTGTGTTTGTGGTTGATGAGCATGGTTATGCCCGTTTTCGTCTGGTTGAAACCGGGCATACCAACGATGATCATGTTGCGGTTTTATCCGGGTTATTCCCTGGTGATCGGTTAATTACAGCGAGTGATCGTCGTTTGTTCAATGGTCTGAAGGTTGAGGTTGACTCGGCATTATGAGCAGAAAACCCGAACATCAGGCTACACCCGCAGAACTTGGCATCGCCGGCAAGCTGGCGAACATGTTTCTGTATTCCAAAATCACCGCACTGATCATGCTTTCGATCACGCTGCTGGGGCTACTGGCCATCGCCATCACCCCGCGGCTTTATAATCCTGAAATTGTTGTGCCTGGCGCACAGATTTTGGTTGAACGCCCAGGTTACAGCGCCGAGCAGATTAATGATCAAATCGTCAAACCGTTAGAGGCCCTTATGGCGCGGTTAGCCGGGGTGGATCATACCTTTGGCACCGCGATTAATGATGCGGGCATGGTCACTGTGCAGTTCGAGGTGGGCAGCAACGAAGAGGATAGCCTATTGCTGCTTTACAACGAGCTGATGCGCAATATGGATCGTTTGCCATCGGGGACAAGCGAACCATTGGTTAAAAGCATCGGCATTAATGATGTGCCAACTGTGACCATCACGCTAAGCTCCGATGAACTCGATTCGGTGCAATTGCGTGAAATTGGCCAGCGCGTTCTCGAACAACTGCAAAATG
>DRZW01000077.1 GCA_011380105.1 Halothiobacillaceae bacterium | reverse complement strand
TATTTGATCACGCGGTCGCGACAAACGATAACCGCCGCCGGGCCCGCGAACACTTGCCACCAGCCCGCCACGGCGCAGCTGAGCAAACAATTGCTCCAGATAAGATAAAGACAGCGACTGACGTTCAGCAATATCAGCCAAAGCGATTGGTTTGCCGTCATCATGGAGCGCCAGATCGAGCATGGCTGTCACAGCGTAACGTCCTTTTGTAGTCAGCCTCATTCTTTACCTCCGCAGCCCTATGAGCACAGGCGGAGTGCTCTGCCACCCCGCTTTAGTTAAATCCCGGCACCCATTGTTGACGATTAACCTCAGGATTGCAAAACCCTTTGTCCTTATCCGGCCGCTCGGCTCTTTTATCGGCCACGGCCTTATGTGGCAAAGTGAGCTGCAACACACCGCGTAGCGGCAAATGGTCTGAGGCCAGCCCGATACCGTTTTCCTTCACCGCCTGAATTTTGCGCACGCAAAGCGGCCCGTGCACCCAAAACTGATCCAAGGCAAACACCGGGAAGGCCGCCGGGAAGGTGCGCCGGGTTGCCGGACGCCCCAAAGACGAGCGTAATGCCCGCAAACTCGGCGTACCGGGCATCCAGTCGTTAAAATCCCCCATCAGTAATAATGGCGTCTGGGGGTCAAGCTGCGCCAGCGCTGCGGCAACCCAGTTAGCCTGACGCTTGCGCTCTTGATAGCGCAACCCAAAGTGCGTCACCCAGACCCAAAGATTTCCCACCGGCGTGGCGACCTCACATACCAGCTTACACCGGGGTTCATGATGCATGAACGACAAATCCAGATGATTGTGGATACAGATAGGCCAACGCGACAGCAACAGGTTGCCAAACCCCGCCGGACGATTAGAACGATAGCGTGGATATTGCACGTGCGTGGGCACAAAGTGCCAGTAAGCAAATGTCGGCGAGAGAGTTTGCAGCAACGCCTCATCAGCATACGATCCCGACAGGCTGACTTCTTGCAGGCCAACCAGATCCAGATCCATCTGGTCAATCAACTGGGCAACCCGTTCGGGGTGATAGCGACCATCACGACCAATGGCGCTGTGTATATTCCAACTAGCCACATTAAAATCCAGGCGAGCATATTCAGCCACGCCGCGACTCCTGATGTCGTACCCACCAGGCCAGCAGCAAAGCCCCGCCTGCCAGCAAGAAGGTAATACCGATCAATACCATCCAATTGTGCCAAACAGGTTTTTCCATCACGACTAACAACTGCTCTGAGAACACCGTAATCGCAAACATCGCCGGGAGTGCCCCCAGCAAGGAGCCGAGCAGAAAATCACGCAAAGGCACCCGATTGGCGCCAGCAACAAGATTAACAATGCTAAATGGGGCTAATGGCAATAACCGCAGGGCGATGAAAGCCAGCACACCCGGTCGGGCCAGACGAGCGGTCACCGCATCTAGGTGGTGTCGGGCTAGGCTGGCTAATTGGCATTGCGTTAAACGCAGTCCCAGCAAATAACCACCCAATGCTGCGAACATCAACGCCCCATAGGCCAGACCAAACCCCGGCCAACCGCCGGCAAGCAAAACTAAGACGATAATCATCACCGTCACCGGCAGCCCCAGTAACAGCAACAGCGCGGCGATACCCATGGTGCCCAAAGCGACATAATGCGCCGCACCCTGCTTTACCTCGGCATATTGACCAGCCACCTCACCCAGTCCGGTAAAACTGACCAATGCCGCCCCACCAAACATCGTCAGCAATAGCAACACGAACCATATAAGACGGCGACGCAGCGACGGGCGAGCTTTTTTCTCAATCAACAAATCGATCAACTCAGCCGCCGGACGGGCTTTTTCGGGGTCAATAAGCGCCGAATCCGGTACCTGACGATCCAGCTCAGGATCCACGGTTGGGTTTAGTGGCGCAAGCCAGCGGCGCTGCGCTTGGCTATTAAAATGGGCGATGGTTTTCAGTAGCGATCCGTTTTGCTCTTCCAACTTAGCCACCGCCTGCGGTGTTTGGCCTAAATGCTCGGCGAGCAAATCGTGGCGCATTGCGGCAATTGCACTGCGTGAACTCGGGGTATCGCCAAGCAGAGATAGGTTCAACTCGCTGTCAAACCCCATAGAACGGTTGGAGGTGTTAGCTGAGCCTAAATTGATTTCCAGATCATCAATAATCACAAGCTTGCTGTGTAACGAAACCATCTCCGGAGCCAGCCCGGCAACCTCTGGATAGAACACCCCTAAGCGTCCATACCGATCGGCTGCTTTGAGCTGTTGCAGCAGCCGGGTACGCAACACATCCATGGTCACCCGCTCGAGCCAACCATCTTTCTCCCGAGGCAGAATTAGCACTACCTCAGGACCATTTGGCTCTTGCAGGCGGCTGGCCAGAGCCTGACCAATACGGTGGCTGGTGAAATATTGATTTTCGATATAAATAAAGCGGGTGGCACGGGCTATCATCGCCAGCAAAACTGAGAGGATTTCCTGTACCGCTTCCTGCTGGCCATACTGCGGGTAGGTGCGGGCAATGCCAATACGCACATCATCGACGGCCACCGCGACGCGTTTAGGCCAGAAATCTAAGGCAGCCTCGGACGGGTCGGGCGCAGCCAACGACTCGCCTGTCGCATGCGCCCAACGTGATCGTGCCAATGCACCTAAATCGCGACCAATATCACCGCGCACATAGAACGCCACATCGTGAAAAGGCGGATAGGGATTCCCGGTCGGATCTAGGCGCAAGGGGTTATCTGGACGATGTTCACGGTCATCAAAACGCCATTTTGAGGGATCAAAGCCGCCTACCAGGGCATGATAATCGTCCACTACCAACAACTTTTGGTGAACGGATGCGCCCAAGGGGTGCTGGTCATCAAAATGGACCGATAATCGTTTTTTGGAGCGTAGCCCGCCATTAAATAAAGGCCGCCATTCGCGCTCAAATACATACACCATGGCATAATCCCAGGGCAGTAGATAGATTTCCAGCTCCGGATTTCGTGAAAGCGCTTCTTCTATAATATCGGCCAAACAACAAGGCGCGGCTTTGGCATCACAGGGTCGGTACATCTGCACCCGGCTATCAACATCCCAGCATAGGATAATCGCCTGACGACGGGCGGATAGCAACATATCGGCAAATGCAGGAAACCAAGCGTCTCCGTCCACCAAAAAACCCAGTCGCTCGGCTTCGCTGATTCGCCAGTATGGCGAGCTATTGCTACTCATCGGATTTTTCTCTGCGGGCTTAACTGTCAATTAATACCGTTGTTGTGCGTGATTTATTTAAATCATAAGTTATGCTCGAAACACATGAAGTGTAAAAAGCGCATTATGATGAACTAGGATATCGTTAAGGGCAATTGGCGAGAATTTTAGGACCCGCCCACAGGAATACTGGGGCATAATCACTCAGGATGAGTTCGCGCAGATAAAAGGCCGCTACGATGTGCTGGTTGGCAAGATTCAGTCAGCCTATGGTGCTAGCCGCGAGCAGGCTAAAGGACAGGTTGATGACTTTGCAGAAAAGATTAAAAAAAGCTCTGATACCATTAAAAACACCCCGGTATGCGGGGCGTTTTGGGATCAGTTAATGCAGCTAGGTGCTTACACGCTGTAGTACATGTCAAATTCAATCGGGTGGGTAGTCATTCGTAGACGCTGTACTTCCTCGCTTTTAATTTCGATATAGGCGTCAATCAAGTCATCGGAGAACACGTCACCGCGCTTGAGGAATTCACGGTCCTCATCCAGTGCCTGCAGCGCTTCCTCGAGCGAGAATGCCACTTCCGGGATGTTCTTTTCTTCTTCCGGCGGTAGATCATACAGGTTCTTGCTAGCCGCATCACCCGGATGGATCTTGTTTTGAATTCCATCAATACCGGCCATGAGCATGGCAGCAAATGCCAGATACGGGTTGGCGGTAGAGTCCGGGAAACGCAACTCCACACGACGCGCCTTGGGGTTGGACACAAATGGAATCCGAATGGCGGCCGAACGGTTACGGCTGGAATAAGCCAGCTTAACCGGTGCCTCAAAGCCCGGCACCAAACGCTTATAGCTATTAGTCGACGCATTACAGAAGGCGTTGAGCGCACGGGCGTGCTTGATGATACCGCCAATGTAATACAGCGCGGTTTCTGACAGCCCGGCATAGCCGTCACCAGAGAAGATGTTTTTGCCATCTTTGCTCATCGACTGATGCACATGCATACCAGAGCCGTTGTCTCCCACAATAGGTTTGGGCATAAAGGTAGCGGTTTTGCCATATGCATGTGCCACGTTGTGGATTACGTATTTCAGGTCTTGGACCTCGTCGGCTTTTTTCACCAATGTGTTAAAGCCAACACCGATTTCGCACTGACCTGCGGTGGCCACTTCGTGGTGATGCACCTCAACGGTCTGACCCATTTGCTCAAGCACCAGGCACATCGCCTGACGCAGATCGTGTAGTGAATCTACCGGCGGCACTGGGAAGTAACCCCCTTTTACTGATGGGCGGTGACCCATGTTGCCGTCGGAATAAACCGTCTCGGCATTCCAG